>CAYWZD010000784.1:0-1839 GCA_964462755.1 uncultured Victivallales bacterium
TGCTGACTCTCGGGCTTTCCGCGGCCAACGACTGCCGGATCGTCACTTCCGACGGAAGGGAAATCAAGACCTCCGCCGTGGACCCCCGTCCGAACGGCGATCTGGAATATGTTTCCGAGGACGGCAAGCTCAAAACCAGAATCGCCAAGGGGCGCTACCGCTACGCATGGATTCCCAAGCCCGCGATGGTCACCGAGGCCGATACCAAATTCAAGGACGGACAATGGAAGACGTCCGCGGAACTCTACCGGAAAGCCGGGGAGGAATACAAGCTCCTCGGATGGGATCTATACTGCATGCGCATGGAGGCGGAATCCCTGATCCGTCAGGGGGAAAAGAAAGAAGCCGCCCGCAAACTGGAAACCGTGCGGAGCACACGCCTTCAGAATCCTGCCCTGCTCACGGATCTCCTGTATGCCACGGATCTTCTTGCCGAACTCCTGATCGAACAGAAAAGATATGCGGAAGCCACGGTCCTTCTGGACAAACTTCTGAAGTCGGACAATCCCGACCTGGTCTTTGCCGCCTTTTTCAAGAAGGCGCTGATCCTTCAGGACCAGGGGAAGTTCCGGGAAGCCGCCCTGACTTTCTATCAGACGGCCCTTCTGTTCCCGAAGAGTTCCCGCCGTCCGGAAGCCCTTTACAAGTGTTGGGGCCTTCTTTCCGACCTCAAGGACCCCTCCGCGGACAAGATCGCGGACCTCTTGAAGAAAGAATATCCGGAAGACGCCCTGACCCGCCAGCTTCTCCGCTGAAAAAGAACCTTTAACCCCCTCCCGGAGAGAAATCGTGTTGAGTTCCCGAATCCCCCGAATCGCTTCCGCTTCCCCGTTCTGGTTTTGTTTCCTGACAACCTTCCTTCTGCTGTCCATGGGCACGGTCGGCGTCGGCATCAGCAAGCTGGACATCCGTTTCGCCCTCATGGTGGAGGATATGAGCCGTCACGGCATCGGCCTCTTCGCCACGCTCAACGGCTGGGCCTATCCGGATTATCCGTCGCCGTATCTGATCGCCTCCTGGCTCACGTGCGGAGGCGGACGCTGGATCACTCTCTGGAGCCTGACCCTTCCGACCCTTCTTCTGGGAGCGTATTCCATCGCCATGACTCTGCTGATCGGCGAAAAACAGCGCAAGGGACTGGGGATTTATGCGGCGGCGCTCTCCTTCTTCTCGTTTGAATATCTGTATGTCTTCGCCGGATTCGGAATCGACACCCCCGTGTGTGCGGCCGGAGTCACGATGCTTTATTTCCTCCAGCAGAATCGCGGCCGTTTCCGCCAGATGCTTGTCTTCGCACTGCTTCTGGTCTTCTGCTTCCTGGTCCGCGGATTGATCGGACTTCTGATCCTTGGCGCGGCGGTCGGAGGATATCTCCTGACCCGGAAGGACTGGAAAAAAGTTGAGGATTTCGGCATGACCGGGGCGGTCGTTCTGGCGGGATGCGTTGCCGGAGGATATTTTCTGATCCATGCCGTCGGCGGTGCGGAACTGTGGGAAGTTTTCATGGATTGGCAGGTCGGCAAGCGCATCGAGGGCGGCGACTATCTCTACTATTTCTTCAAGGTGATCCCCGCTTTGTCTCCGCTTTCGATCCCGATGATCGTTTTTCTTATATTCGGACGCCGCCGTTTGCTGGAACAACCCGTTTTCGGGTGGCTGGGATACATTTTCCTCCCGATGCTCCTGCTGAGCATTCCGGGCTGTCAGCACCTTCGTTACATCACTCTTTGCATTCCCGCGATCGCGCTGGTCGGCGCGTGGGGGGTTCTGGAAGCGCTGGACGGAAAGCGGGGCGGTCTGCTCCGGGATTCCTTCAGGGTGCTGGACCGGCTGCTGCCG
>CAYWZD010000785.1:0-1830 GCA_964462755.1 uncultured Victivallales bacterium
CCCAGGTCGTCACCGATGACTCCGCCGGGGCCTTCGCCGCCACGGAACAGCTCATTCAGCGCGGACACACCCGCATCGCGCACATCGGCAACGAATACGACTTTACCGGGGAACAGCGGCTCAACGGATACCTCGACGCCCTCCGGAAGCACGGCGTGCGTCCCGACCGCTCCCTGATCCGCATGCGCTATCCCAGCCGCGAATGGGGCTATCACGCCGCACGCGAGCTCTTCGAACTGCGGAATCCTCCCACCGCGGTTTTCTGTTCCAACGACACCATCGCGTCCGGCGTGGTGAATTTCTGCGCGGACCGGCAGATCCGCATTCCCGCCGATCTTTCGGTGGTCGGTTTCAGCAACACCCAGACCGCGGAGCATCTCAACTTGAGCAGCGTCAGCCAGAACTCCGACCGGATCGCGGGCGCGATCTGCTCGAATCTGGAGCTTCTTCTCAAGGGGGGGAGCGTCCCTCCGCTCACGGTCATTCCGACCTCTTACATTTCCCGGGCCAGCGTCGCGGATTGCGCGAAGCCTTTCCGGGGCAGGGGACGCACGTAATCGCGGTTACTTTGTTGCGGCTTTTCCCCGGAGACGCTCGAGAATCGGTTGTCCGTCCACAATCAGGTCGTCCATGGCAAAGTTGCCGTTTTCGTAAACTTTGATACGGGCGTACGCTTTTCCCTTGCGGGTATTTTCGCGGACTACACGCTCCGCTTCGGGCGCGAGGCTTTCGTTCAAGTAGAAACGGTCGAACGGAAACTGGATGATATGAAGGCCCGTACTCATCTGAATATGCTTCTTTTGGTCGTAATCCATTTGGAAATAGGAATATCTGACCCGCAGGAAATCCTTTCCCTCTGGAACCTGCTTGACATCGGTCACGAGGTCGGCGATCCGGGTGGTGCCGTCCGGATTCTTTTCCAGAACCGCAAAGCACTTGTTGCCGGAACGCCATTCCATCAGCCGCGTATTCTTATCAGGCAGACGGACCTGGTTCTGCTTGAAATTGAGTTGAACATAACGTCCGCGCATGGGGTCGTACGGATCCCGGATCTCCGTTTCGAAAAGATAGAGTTTCGGCGGCACGGTCGGATATTCGAACGAAAGAATCTTTTTCACGGGATAGGCGAGCGCCGCGCATACGGCCAGAATATAAAAGGCAAGACGGATGCTGTCAGACTTCCGCATGATTCACCTCCGCGTTTTTGGCCCACGCAAGACGGCGGGAAAAGAAGATGTTGGCTCCGATGAACCCGAGACCGAGCAGGATGAAGCCGATCGCGCGGGGCAGCACTCCGATATCGGCGTCAAAAAAACGAAGTCCGATCAGCAGGGCGCACGTCAGGAGCCCTCCGTTGAAGACGAGCATGGCGGTCTCCCGGCATCCGCGCATGATGAGCAGAATCCCGAACACGCCCATATAAATGTTCATGGCGAGACGCGTATACAGATCGTCCGCCTTATACGTTTCCAGCAGGGTTCCCCCCATTGCGATTCCGATCAGGATCAGGGGCATGAATCGCGAAAACTCCATTGTTTTCCGGAGATAGTCGCGTATGACCAAAAGGACGACGGTTACGAGAAAAACGCCTTCGGTCAACCAGAAGTAAGTGCCTCCGTTCGCGACGGTCCTGTAGGAATTGGCCTCCTTGAAGAGGCGTCCCCCAATGTTCGTTCCGATCGAAAGCAGAATGAGAAGCAGGAAGAAGGAGGCCGGAAGCCAGGGATTTTTGAACATGCCGTCGCCTCTTTCGCGCGGTCCCTGCGCCGCATACAGGAATACCGCGCATACGGTGAAGATCATCAGTCCGAGCGAATATCCGGAGCTGAA
>CAYWZD010000786.1:0-1827 GCA_964462755.1 uncultured Victivallales bacterium
CCAACGGTCCAGCCAGCGTCAATCAGAAAGAGACCCTGGCCAAACTGATGGAAAGTCGCGTCATTCCGGAAATGAGTCCGCAGCAGATCGAAAATCTCACGTTCGGGGAAGCCGGAAATCTTCTGGAAAACGCTCCTGCCACCCGCGCACAGAAGAACATGATCGCAAGATTCGTTCAGGAAGAGAAACTCTCCCGGATTCCCAACGAGGAGTTCAACTCCATGACCCGGTCGGAGGCTTCCACTCTGATCGACATCGGCATGGGAAAACGGTCGCGCTCCGAGCAGAAAATCACTCCCGAAAGTGAGATCCCGGCCACGGATTCCCAGCGGAAGGTTCTCGATGAACTGCTGGAAAAAGGAAAAATTCCGGAAATCCCGGATAATCTCTCCAGAGAAGCCGCTTCCCGGATGATCAAAGACGCCCTTTCCGCCGATCCGGTTTCGCCGCGGCAATTGGATATCGTCGAAAAGAGGATTGCCAACCATCAGATTCCACCGATGACGCCGGAGCAAAAGGCGAACCTGACCCAGAAGGATTTTTCCGAACTCATGAAAGTGCAGCCCAAATCGCAGAAAGCTCCCGTTCCTGAAAACGGGCGGGAAAAGTCAAAAGCGCCTGAAATGGCGCGCTGAATGAAACCAAGGGCATGAGATTCGCCATCCGGCGTCTCATGCCCTTTATCCAGAGGAATTTTTATCATGCCGGAAAACAACACGCAGGAAAATACGCAGGAAAAAGAGCCTTCTTTGCGGGAAGTCGCAATCGCGGTTCTCGCCGCCAATGGCGCCGTAAGTCATCCCGTTATGGAAATACTGATGGATTTCGGAGATTCCTATTCCCATGATTTTGTTTATGCCATGATTCTGGAAGCGGAAATAACGCACCGGATGATCGAGCAACTCTCCTTCAAACAACAGCAGCAGCACCAAGTTATCATGGTTCAGTTGAAAGAAATCCTGGACGCATGGCAGAAACAACTGCAGCAGGACATGGTTCGGCGTGACCTTCTCTTCCGTTCGCAGTTCCGGCGTCTGGTCGCCATTCACCGGGAACGTTTTCTGACACGGGCCGTTGTTTTCACTTCCATCGGCTTGTTCGCGCTTCTCGCCGGACTCGGCGTTTATTATTTGTATCGCCTGATCGGATGATCAATCATGTCACTGCTTGATACGGAGATTATGAATTTCGACGGTAATTCCTGGACTGTCCGCGATGCCTCTACGGGTCTGATCTGTTTCGGCATGACCGGCAGCGGAAAATCCTCGGGACCGTTGCGCAGCATCGCCATGCGATACCTTGAACTCGGTTACGGCGGGATCGTATTCTGCGCCAAGCCGGATGAATGCGACACATGGACCGGATATGCCAGGGAGAAAGGGCGCGAAAAGGATATTGTCAGGCTCAGCCATGAAACATTCTGCTTTCTGGACTACGAATTCTCCCGTCCGGCGGACTCCGGCGGCGGGCAGGTCGAAAATGTGGTCAACATTTTTCTTGAAGTCGTCAAAATCACCAAGGACAAGAAGCAGGGCGGCACGAGTGACGAATATTGGCAGAACGCCATCAAGCAGGTTTTGCGCAATGCCATCACTCTGCTGGTCATGGCCCGGGAAGCGGTGACGCTTCCCAATATCAAATCCGTCATTGACACTGTGCCGAGAGATGCCGCAATGGCGGAAAATCAGAGAAATTATCTGAACCAGCTGCAGAATTATTGCAGTCAGCCGGATCATGAAATGACCCTGAAGAATGCGAGGAACGCTTTCTTGGAAGCCATTGGAGATTTTGAGAAGGAATATTTCAAAGATGCCGGCCAAAACAGGA
>CAYWZD010000787.1:0-1824 GCA_964462755.1 uncultured Victivallales bacterium
ACAAGGGCAACATCATGAAGTTCACCGAGGGCGGCTTCAAGGAATGGGGCTATGAACTGGCCAAACGTGAATTCGGCGACAAGCTCGTCTCCTGGGACGATTGCGGCGGCAAGGTTCCCGAAGGCAAAATCCTGATCAAGGATTGCATCTGCGACGCCTTCCTCCAGCAGATTCTGACCCGTCCTGCCGAGTATGACGTCATCGCCACGATGAACCTGAACGGCGACTATGTTTCCGATGCCCTCGCCGCATGTGTCGGCGGAATCGGAATCGCCCCCGGCGCGAACATCAACTATCTGACCGGCATGGCCGTTTTCGAGGCCACGCACGGCACCGCTCCAAAATATGCGGGTCTGGACAAGGTCAATCCCTCCTCCCTGACCCTTTCCGGCGAAATGCTGCTGCGTTTCATCGGCTGGAACGAGGCCGCCGATCTGGTGATCCGCGGAATCGAAAACGCCATCTCCGATAAACAGGTGACCTACGATTTCGCACGTCTGATGGAGGGCGCGACCGAGCTTTCCTGCTCCGGATTCGCCACCGCCGTCATCAACCGCATGGAGTAAGATGAACACGTCCCCGAGGCTGGAGGATATCTCCTTTCGGATTGCTTCTTCCCTGCCTTTCGGCGAGGCGGCGGAGCTCTACTGCGAGGCGGGCTGGATGGAGCGTCCCGACACGGAAGCCGTGACGGTGATGTTCCGGAACTCCTACGCCGTTTCCGCAGCCTTCCACGGGGAACGTCTGATCGGCTTCATGCGCGCCTTTTCCGATGGCGTCAGCGATGCCTACATGCTCGATCTGATCGTCAAAAATGAATATCGCAAGCTCGGTATCGGCCGGACTATTCTGGAGAATCTTGCGGCCCATCTCAAAGCAAAGGGAATCGACTGGGTTCTCTGCATCGGCGCACCCGATACCGGGGCGTTTTACGAAAGAACCGGGGCGACGGTCATGAAGGGCTTCACACCCTATCGGTTCTGAAACGAGAGGCAATGATGAATGAGTTCGATTATAAGCGGATGAAACCCGTTTCCATGGAGGATGCGGGGGATGTCAAGAAGGCCCTTGCAATCGCGGATTTTCCCAGCTGTGAATATTCCTTCCCCAACCTTTTCATCTGGGCGGAGGTCTTCCACACCTGTCTGACTTTTTTCAATGACCGTCTTTATATTCACATGCCCTCCGTGGATGAACTCCTGTTTCCCTGCGGAGAGAATACTCCTCCTCCGGAGGAACTCAAGACCGTCTCGAAAGGCATGCGCAAGGCGGGGTTCTCCGGAACGGTGGCCCATGTGCCGGACGCCTACCTGAGACAGCATCCTGAAGTCACGGACTTCTTCTCGATCCGGCCCATGGACGATGCCAATGATGAATACATTTACCGCACGGAAGCCCTGGCCGGACTCCACGGCTCGAAGCTCTCCAAAAAACGCAACCTGATTTATCAGTTCGAGAGAACCTACGAACATTTTGAGGTCAAACCCGTCACCTCCGAGGACTTCCGGACGCTGATCGCCCTGACGGAACACTGGCGCATGGATCATCAGGACGACCAGCGGGTCGAAAATGAGCGCCGCGCCATCAGCCGTGCCTTGAAATACTACAACGAACTCGGGTTCGAGGGGCTCATGCTGCTGGCGGATGACGACATCAAGGCATACGCGGTTTTCAGCCGTCTCAGCAGCCGCTCTTATACCGTCCAGTTTGAAAAGGCGCTGCACGAATGCAAGGGCGCGTCGCAGGTCATCACCAACCGCACGGCCATATATCTGCGGGACAAATGCGAGTTCATCAACCGGGAGCAGGACCTCGGGATTCCCG
>CAYWZD010000788.1:0-1821 GCA_964462755.1 uncultured Victivallales bacterium
CCCCGAACCGGGGTGATGATTTCCTTCGCGAGTCCGACCGTCAGCATTTTCTCTCTCCTGTTTTGGTTGATGCTATCCGGACAATATATCATGAAGTCGAGGTTTTGCAAAATGAATAAGGAATGAACGCGTTTCATGCACCCGGATTGTTTTTCCCGGAAAGCCGTTTCCGGAACTCCGAAGGGGACATCCCGGTTTTCCGCCGGAACATCCGGGAGAACTGGAAAAGATCGCCGTAGCCGCATTGCGCACCTACCTCCTTGACGCCGAGACCTCGGTTCTGAAGCAGATATCGGGCGCGCTCCATCCGGCAGCTCAGCTGGAACTGGATGGGCGACATCCCGAAATGTTTCCGGAATCCGGACAGAAACGCCGGAACCGAAAGATATACGTTCCGTGCGAGTTGTTTCAGGTTCAACTCCTGTTCCGCGCGGTTTTCGATGAGGTCGCGGACCGCCTGCCATTTTTCAGGGATTTCCGGGATGTCCTCCGCGTATTGCATCCGCCGGATTTCCAGAAAAATGGAATGGAGATGATCCCGCAGAAGCGCCGTCGAAGGCGGTCCGCCCGAAGAGACTTCCGCGTAGAACAAATCCAGATACCGCTCCACGGTTTTCGGCTTCGGACACGGGATGCAGAAGTCCTCCGGCAGACCGGTTTCCGCGAAAAGTCCGGGCACGTCCTCCCCGTGGAAGTGAAGCCAGCTGTGCACCCATTCCTGTTCCCGGTTTCCGTAGTAATGTCCTGCCGCTTTTTTCCACAGTCGCAGGGTTCCGGCGGGATACAATTCCCGTGTTCCATGGAACTCGATCCATACGGGATCGTGGAAGAGCATCAGCAGCTGGTCGCCCGTGCCGCCCGGACGGTCCACAATGCACGGACGCATCGGTTCGAATTTTCCGACGCCCATAATCACGATCCGTCCCGGTGCCAGAGCGTCCGAGAGTTTCATGTAGCGGTATTCCATCATGGAAAAATCACTTTCGACAAAGGAACAATCATTTATGCCATGTAAAAAGATCTGCTTCCAGCGTATAATATAACCGACACGAAATAAAAACACAAATCAAGACAGGGAGATGTCGGTATGAAAATGTTGGATTCTCTTCTCGTTTCCTCGAATGTCCGAAGCCGTTCCATTACAGCGGAAAACGTGTACGGCGAAAAAGGCAAAGGCGGCATGGCGCGGACGGACGGTTCCGTCCAGGAGGAAGTAAAGCGAATCGGTCAGATCCCGGAATCGGCGGAAAAGGCGGTGCGGGACCTCGGGCAGAAATGGAAGGTACGCCCCTACATCAATCTTCCGGAGAATGCGGTGACTACGCTGGTGGACATCGACGGCCCCGGGTGTTTCCGCCATATCTGGATCACCACGTCCGAGAAGATTTTGCGAGATATGATCCTGCGGTGCTACTGGGACAATGAGGCCGAACCGAGCGTCGAAGTTCCGCTCGGGGATTTCTTCTGCAACGCCTGCGGCTACACGGCGGAAGTGCGTGCAATTCCCATCAACGTCAATCCGTCCAACGGCATGAACTGCTATTTTCCGATGCCGTTCCGGAAACATGCTAAAATCACGCTGGAAAACCGCCGTCCGGAACGCTACGCCGTCTACTATGCATTCAATTACGAGGAACTGGACGAACTTCCCATGGACACTCCATATTTTCATGCGAAATTCCACCGGGAAAATCCGACCGCCGGGAGTGAGGACTTCGTCATTCTGGACGGGGTCAAGGGGAAAGGACATTTCTGCGGCTGTTACCTGACCTGGCAGCAGAACAATTCCGGCTGGTGGGGCGAGGGCGAGTTCAAGGCGTT
>CAYWZD010000789.1:0-1807 GCA_964462755.1 uncultured Victivallales bacterium
CATGCCGCGTCCGCCGCCGCCGGCGGAAGCCTTGATGATGACGGGATACTTCAGGGAATGGGCCACCTTGAGAGCCTCGTCCTCGGTATTGATGAGACCGGTGCTGCCGGGGGTGACGGGAACGCCCGCCTTGCGCATGGTGGCGCGGGCGTTGGCTTTGTCGCCCATGGCGCGCATCTGGTCGGGTCCGGGGCCGATGAAGGTGATGTTGCAGCTTTTGCAGACTTCCGCGAAATGAGCGTTTTCGGAAAGGAATCCGTATCCGGGATGAATCGCATCGACATCGCAGATTTCGCCGACGCTGATGATGCGTTCGATCAGGAGGTAACTGGAAGTGGAGGGAGGTGCGCCGATGCAGACGGCCTGATCCGCGAGACGGACTGGCAGGCTGTCTTCGTCGGCCTGGGAATAGGCGACGACGGTTTTGATGCCCATTTCCTTGCAGGCACGGATGATGCGGAGCGCGATTTCCCCGCGGTTGGCTATCAGAATTTTATTAAACATAGTGACTCCGAAGTCGGTTCAGGAGCTTATTCGAGAACAAAGAGCGGCTGTCCGAATTCGACCGGTGCGCCGTTCTCCACCAGGATTTCTTTGATGATGCCGCTTTTTTCGGATTTGATTTCGTTCATGACCTTCATGGCTTCGATGATGCAGACGGTCTGGTCCACTTCCACTTTTGCGCCGACCTTGATGAAGGCCTCGGCGCCGGGAGTTGCGGAACGGTAGAAGGTGCCGACGATGGGGGATTCGATGACTTTGGATTTGTCGGGCTTCGCGGCGGCGGGAGCGGGCGCGGCGGGAGCCGGAGCCGGAGCGGCCGGAGCGGCGGGAGCGGGTGCGGCGGCGGGAGCGGGTGCGGCCGGAGCGCAGGAGGTTACGACGGGAGCAGAGTTGGAAGAGCCGCGGCGGATGCAAAGGTGCATGTCTTCGGCTTCAATTTTGAATTCGGTCAAGTCATTTTCGGACATCAGCTTTACGATGTTTTTAATTTCCTCAATCTTCATCTCTCAGCCCTGTTCTTTGTTATGGTTGTTTTTTGTGATATGTCTGACCAGCGCGCGCAAGGCCCACTCGTAGCCGTCCGCGCCGAGGCCCGCGATCTGTCCGATGCACACCGGAGCAGTCATGGATTCATGCCGGAAAGTTTCACGGGCGTGGATATTGCTGAGATGGACTTCAATCGCGGGGAGGCGGACTCCCTCGACGGCATCCCGGATCGCAATGCTGGTATGGGTATAGGCCGCGGGATTCATGACGATTCCATCACAGCCGTTGACGAAAGCGTCGGCAATCGCGTCCACCAGGTCTCCCTCGTGGTTGCTCTGCAGGAAGGTGATTTCCACCCCTAATTCTTGCGCGACGGTTCGCAGGTGTTTCTCGATATCATCAAGGGTCACCCTTCCATACACTTCCACTTTCCTGCGGCCCAGCAGTTGCAGGTTTGGCCCGTTCAAAATTAAAACTTTCATGTGCATACTATATCACGCTTCCGGAAATTTTCCAGAAAAAAACAAAAACTTCTGGAAAACGGACTCGAACCCCCTGCCGGACTTCCTCTTTTCCCATGAAAAAATATTGCCTCGGAGAAATCCGGGGAATGCAATCGCTTCCGGACGTCCTTCTTTCGATTTCTCCGCCGCATCTGGGGGGCTTAAAAAGAAAAAACAATGGTTCAGGAAAAGTCAGAACTCCATAGTTCTCCTGATCTTCGCGGATCCGCCGGAATGTTTTTTGCAACTCGTCAGTAAAAAATTACAACAAAATTCATTTGTCAGAATCCTTTTCCATGATATATTGAAAATGG
>CAYWZD010000790.1:0-1804 GCA_964462755.1 uncultured Victivallales bacterium
GAAGCGTTCGAAGTCGGCATTGCATACGATCAGAGCGCGGAGCGCCTGAAAAGAATTCCGGAAATCGGGGCTGTTGGCGCCATGGAAAGCAACCGGAAAAAGCTGCTGGGAGAACAGGGGATGCTCATTGAATCCGCCGATGGAATTCCCCTTGTCGCCCAGGATGCCGATCAGTTCCTGACGTCCGGACAGCAGTTTCACGCTGCATGAGTAGTCGGCTGAATTGGGACGCCGGATGCCGTCCTCGAACACATCGAACTCGTATTTTTCGGAATTCTCCAGATAAACCGGCGCACGGTAAACCAGCGAAGTTCCCGCGGGAACCTCGGTTTCCAGACTGTTGGAATTTATCACGGTGGAATATCCATCCGCGGGACGCAGACGGATCATCACCTTCCGGGAACGCGGATCCGGATTCTCGATCAGGCACTCGAACACTCCCCAGGAATTCGGGGTGGTGCGGAACGAACTCCCATACAGAATTTTTCCACGGGAAACTTTAACGGACGCGGAAAGATCAAATCCCAGAAGCAGGAGGCAGGCGGAAACAGCAATAGCCGTTTTTGAAAATGCGAAAAAATGATTCATATATTCTTACAGCTCCAAAATGTTTTTTCATTTAATTCTTTTGAACTATAACCTCTGTTTTCCCGACTTTCAAATCTTTTTCCGGGCGGATCGATTTTTTTACGGAAATTTGTAAGATGGTATCTCATTCGAAAACGGAGAAAATCTCCATACTTACTATGGATGAAATCACTCCGGCATGACAAGAAAAACGCCGTCCGGTCAGATGACAAGACGGCGTTTTCATAGTAAAAGCGTTTAACAGGAATCCGGACTCATTTATCCGAACAGGGGGAAACGATCACATCGTCAAAGGAAATCGTTCCCTTCTGCTGCATGAGATAAACGTAAACCCGGTCACCGACCTTGTAGTCGCATTCGAAGGAAAACGGCTTCCACTGGTCCGAATCGATGTTGTACGACTGATGTTTCGCAAGCGGCTTCCCGTCAACTTTATATTGAGGATATCCGCGTGCATTGCGCGGAGGATTATTGTAAATCCCCGCCCACACACCAAACGTCCCGTGCCCTCTGGCGGAAAGCGTAATCCGGAGTTTTTCGGAGGGAGCCGCCGTATACCACTGGGTCAGTATCCCTTTTTCCAGTTCGACGTAATAATCATCCGAAGAGCCTTCTTTCAGCTTCAGACTGCCGACTGCTTTGTTGGTTCCCCAGTATTTGGGGATCAAGGGGGATTTCCATTCTTTCCAGACGCGGGCCGGCTGCTGTTTCGCATTTTCCAGGTTGTCATTGAACGAAGAGTTCTTCCATGCGGAAAAATCCGCCTGCCCGCCCAGTCCTTTGCCTCGGGCCGGAGTGAACTTGATATTGACGAAATGGGAACTGCCGTGGAAAGAACCGTTGGAACAGCTGCTGAGTTCGGAAGTCCCGTCGTTCAGGGATCTCGCACGGGCAACATTCAGTTTCCACGTGCCGCCATCGAAACATTTCATGCCGATCTCCGCCGTGGGAATGCGCATTTCGAGAATCCAGCGGTCCGGAAGAACCGACGTCTTGAATTCGGCCTGCGTATGGAACTTGGTATCACGGGAAACGCTGGAGTTCTGGATGGCGCTGATGATCCCGCCGCCCGGATTGATGGCCAGATGGAAATAGCGGTCCGCCATATCGGGATAACTGTAGAATAACTCGACATGGTCTCCGATCCGGGTCCAGCCGGTATCGTCCGGGGGAACATCCTTCCCGAATTTGAGTTTTTCGGGATGCGGTTCGATGC
>CAYWZD010000791.1:0-1801 GCA_964462755.1 uncultured Victivallales bacterium
CCGCATGGTGCATCTGCTGAACTATCTGCCGGAATTGCGGGGAAAGACTCTGGTCGTCGAAGAGGAACTGCCCCTTGTCAACGTGAAGATCGGACTGCGTCTCGATAGTGCAACGGTGGAAAAAGTGTATCTTGCGCCGGACAAACGAGAGATTCCGTTTGCCATATCCGGGGATACCCTCGCCTTCACGGTTCCGGAAATGCGAGGCTACTGCATGATCGTAATAGAAGTTAAAAAATAACATTCTTTTATACGGAAATACATTTCAATGGATTGATTATCAAACTTTTCAGGATAGCTTACTGGAGTTTTATCATTTTGAACAGGAGGCCGTCATGAAACGCTTGTTTTCCGAGACCTTTGAAAGCAAAAAAGACCATCTGCCGGGAGGCTGGATCATCGAAAAGAATTCCGACCTCTCCATTCCCTCGCTTGAATATACGCACGATTCCATCCGTCTGCTCTCCGCCGGGAACAAATATATTCCGGTCATCCCGGACATTTCCGGCGGACGCGTCCGGTTCACCGCCGGGATCAACTTCACCGTGGCCGGGCATTTCGCCATCCTCGTCTCCTTCCGCTACGACCTGAAAACAAGGCGCGGCGAAGCGGTCCGCATCCTCCGGAAGAAAGGCGAAAAAGAGACGGCCGTCGAATACGGTTCCATGAAGGCCAACCGATTCACGCCGGAACAGTCCCGGAAAATCCGGATACCCGATTCCGTTATGGAACAACCGTTCAAAATCGAAGTCGCTTTTCAGGGGGCGAAACTCCGGGTGAAGGCGGCGGACGCGACGGCATCCTTCAGTATCCAGCCGTCCGGTTCGGGAAAGATCGCGCTCAGTCGGGAACATTTCTTCGACATCCTGAAGATCACCTCGTTCGAGATTGAAACGGAAGAGGAAAGCGTCTGCAAGGGAGAAAAGAAATTCCGCATTCCCCTGCCCGTGGAACCGACGCTGTATCCGATTTTCTGCGATGTGGTTCTGCGTGATTTCGGCAGCTGCATGGATGCGGAACTGACTTTTTCCGGAGGCGTCCCCGAAACTCCGATCGGAGAAGGCAACTATCATGTGATGCGCGCCGATCTCCTGACCAATCCCTTCCTCAAAGTCCTGACGGCCCGTTCCATGGAAAAATACACCGTTTACGAGGGACAGATCGTGCTGGTGGTGGAAGAGCTCGCGCCCGCTTTCTTCTATCAGGTTCTTCACAAAAAAGTGGACTGGCCTTTCAAACGTTCCGTTCGTTTCCTCAAGCCGGAAGGACCATTCAACCTCGCTGTCGGATTCGACGAATACTGCCACACCACGCTCAAGAATCTGGCACAGAGCCCAAGCGAAACCATTTTCGATCCGAAAGGAAAAGTCCTGTATTCCGGGCTCGGCGTCACGGAAGAAACAAGAAAACTTGAATTCCTTTCCCAGCCGGACAAACGGATTCTGTCCCTGCTGCCGAAAAACGATCCCCGGTATAAGAAAGCTGTGGAATTCGCAAAAAACAACCACTATTTCATCGAAGGGGAAACGCCTCGTTTCACCCTCCGGCTCACCGGCGGAAAAGAACTGCCCGCCGACTTCGAAATCGAGCTGGAGAACGCCTATCTCCAGCCCATACGGAAACTGAAATTCAAACGGATTTCCGGCGTCCTTGCAATCGGAGTCCGGACGTTTCCCACGGAAACGCTCGAAGTCGAGCCGCTTCCGAAGCTCGCGCCGGGCGTGTATCATCTCCGGTGCCGGAGTTTCGATCCGAGCGTGCCCGGACTCGACGACTACCGCGCCTTCGAGGTCATGAGCCG
>CAYWZD010000792.1:0-1798 GCA_964462755.1 uncultured Victivallales bacterium
TCCTGAATGGATTCGACCGTGATCTCCTGAAGGCTGGGAGTATCCTGCGGCATGCCGTGAATCCAGATGACGATGCCGAGAAGAAGACCGAAAAGCATGTTGAACAGCGGACCGGAAAACGCGACAAGCATACGGTCGAGAGGCTTGGCTTTCGGGAGGACCTTCCCGTTCTCGTCGAGGGCGTCGCCGCTGGCGTCGATCTGGGGCAGGTCGACATATCCGCCGACGGGAATGCAGCCGATGCGGTATTCCACGCCGTTGATCTTTTTCCACCAGACTTTGCGGAAGCCGATGGAAAAGGCGATGATGTGGAGTCCGCGCCATTTGGCGACAAGGAAATGGCCCAGTTCATGGATGAAAATGCACAGTCCGAAGAAAATCACCATGAAGGCGACCGCGCCCAGTTTCAGCAGTAAGTCATAAATCATTATTACTCCTTGATTTTCAGATCGTTGCCGCGATGGCCCGCGCCCAGCGGTCGGCCTCGAGGATATCGTCGAAAGAGGCGTTCTTCACGGATTCGTGACGTTCCATCGTTTTTTCAATCACGTCAAGAATCCTCATGAAGCCGATCTCTCCTTTTTTGAAACGTTCGAACGCCGATTCGTTGGCGGCGTTCATCACACAAGGCATGGTTCCGCCCTGCCGGATCGCGGTCCGCGCCAGAAGCAGGGAACGAAAACGGCCGGTGTCCGGCTCCTCAAAGTCCAGATGCCCGAGCGCGGCCAAGTTCAGCCGCGGAAGACTGCCCGGACAACGTTCCGGCCAGGTGAACGCGTACTGGATCGGAAACCGCATGTCCGGCACGCTCATCTGAGCCATCAGGACGCCGTCAGAGAACTCCACCATGGAGTGAATCACGGATTGCGGATGAATCAGCACCGCGATCTTCTCCTCCGGACAATGAAACAGGAAATGAGCCTCGACCATCTCCAGCGCCTTGTTCATCAGCGTGGCCGAGTCGATGGAGATTTTCTGTCCCATCGACCACACGGGATGATTCACCGCCTGCTGGAACGTCGCGTTCCGCATCTCCTCCGGGGAGGCCTTGCGGAACGGTCCGCCGCTGGAAGTCAGAATCAGGCGCTCGGCCGAACGGGCGTCCAGAGTATCCAGACACTGAAAAATGGCGCTGTGTTCGCTGTCGACCGGAATTAATTTTGTTTTATGTTCGGCGGCCAGCGCCATGACCGCGGCTCCGGCCATGACCAGAACCTCCTTGCTGGCCAGCGCGATTTCCTTCCCCGCACGGATCGCCTCCATCACGGGAAGAAGTCCGCCGGTGCCGACAATCGCGCAGAGGACCATGTCCACATCGTCCGAACGGACGGTTTCCAGAAGCCCCTCCATCCCGGAAAGCGCTTTGCATTCCTTCGGGAGCTGGGCGGAAAGTTTATCCTTGAAGCGTTCATCGAAAATAACCGCACGGGAACAGCCGAACTTCGCGGCCTGGGACGCAAGCATGTCCGCATTGGAGTTGGCGGCCACCGCGGTGACCCGCACACGCCCTCCGAGCGCTTCGACCACGCGGCAGGCGTTGACTCCGACGGAGCCGGTGGAACCGAGAATGGCAACCCGTTTCATACTCCGACTCCTCCCCGGCTTTCCAGCAGAAAAGTCACCGGGCCGTCATTGAAGATTTTCACTTTCATCTCCGCGCCGAAATGTCCGCAATGGACTTTTTTCACATTCTGGGCCCGGAGGAGTTCGAGAAACCGCTCATAGAACCCTTCGGCGTCCGCCGGATCGGCGGCGTCGCTGAATCCGGGACGGCGTCCCTTGCGGCAGTCGCCGTACA
>CAYWZD010000793.1:0-1787 GCA_964462755.1 uncultured Victivallales bacterium
AAACCGCCACGCCCGAAATGGCGCAGGAAACCCATGCGTTCATCCGCAAGGTCCTCGCCGGCCTTTACGGCGCGGCCGCGGAAGAAACCGTGATTCAGTATGGCGGCAGCATGAAGCCGGAAAATTCCAAGGAACTCGTCGCACAGAAAGACATCGACGGGGGACTGATCGGCGGAGCCGCCCTGAAGGCGGACAGCTTCTATGATCTTGTGAAGAACGCGATCGGCTGATAATTTCCGGAAAACTATTCTGAAAAAACATGCTTCGGGGATTGAAAAATCACCCGGAGCATGTTATTTTACAGGGTTAAGGATTTTTATGCGGAAATTAACAAGAGGATGAACCCTGATGTTTACTGTTGTCAGCGCTATTATTTATACAGCCGTTGTGCTGATCGCCTTGCTCCTGATCGGACTTGTTCTTGTCCAGCCTTCCAAGGGCGGCGGCTTCGGGTCCGCGTTCGGCGGCGTGGGTGAAAGCGTTTTCGGCGCGCAGGCCATGGGCCAGCTTTCCAAACTGACGGTTGTCCTCCTGACGCTTTTCTTTATTCTGACGCTGACGCTGGCGGTGATGACCGGTCACCGTTCCAAATCCCTGGTGACTGACGGTTCCGTTCTGCTGCAGAACACCTCCGCTCCGGCCAAGTCCGCGTCCGGCAAGAAGGAAGTCTCTCCTTCGGTTTCGGTCAAGCCCGCGACCGATAAGAAAGACATTTCGTCCTCGGCTCCCGCACCGGTGAAAACTCTTGAGAAGAAGCCCGCGGCGCCGACCCCTGCGAAGAAATAACCATCAGGGAGCTTTCTCGATGAATGTAATGGTTTTGGGCAGCGGCGGCCGTGAGCACGCCATTTGCCGCGGTTTGCGTCTGAGTCCGGAAGTGGAAAAACTCTATTGCGCTCCCGGCAACCCGGGGATCGCTCAGATCGCCGAATGTGTCACTCTCCCCTCCTGCAACCTTTCCGCGGTGGCTGATTTTGCCGCCGAGAACAAGGTCGGTCTGCTGGTCGTCGGTCCGGAACTTCCTCTCTGCGAGGGCGTGGCCGACCTCGTCCGTGCCCGGGGAATCCCGGTTTTCGGACCGTCCAAGGCGGGAGCCCGTCTGGAAGGAAGTAAGGATTTCTCCAAGCAGTTCATGGTCAAATATGACATTCCTACAGCAAAATATGCGTCCTTCACCGATTGTGCGGAGGCGTTGGAATATGTGAAGTCCGAATATGCCGCCGGACGCGGTGTTGTGGTGAAAGCCGACGGGCTGGCCGCGGGGAAGGGCGTCATTGTGGCCGCTTCCGAAGCGGAGGCTGTCGAGGCGGTCCGTTCCTGTTTTTCCGGAGCCTTTGGTGCGGCCGGAAGTGTCGTCGTTCTGGAGGAGCTGCTCTACGGAGAAGAAGCCTCGATTCTGGCGCTTACCGACGGCAAGTCGATTCTTCCTCTGGTTTCCTCGCAGGACCACAAGCGTCTGCTGGACGATGACAAGGGACCCAATACGGGCGGAATGGGCGCTTATTCGCCCGCGCCGGTGGTTACGGAGTCTCTGATGAACGAGGTTGCCGAAACGATCCTGAAGCGTTTCCTGAAGGGAATTCAGGAGGAAAAGATGGATTACCGCGGAATCATTTATGCCGGGGTGATGGTGACGAAGGCTGGACCGAAAGTTCTGGAGTTCAATGTCCGCTTCGGCGATCCCGAAACGGAGGCGATTCTGCCCCGTCTGGAAAGCAGTCTTTTCGACGTTCTGTTCAAGACGGCGACCGGCCGGGTTTCCGAGATCGACATGAAGTGGAGCGAGT
>CAYWZD010000794.1:0-1781 GCA_964462755.1 uncultured Victivallales bacterium
TTCAGCCGCTGTCCCGTGAACATCCCGATCGTGTAAAGAATCCGGATTTCGTCCTTGTTGATCAGTTTATGCTTCGGGTCCCGCAGCGCCTCCATCAGGGCCTGTTCCTGTTCTTTCGTAAAAGCCTGTCGACGTACAACCGTATCCCGTTCCTCCCGTTCGTTTCGGAGGAGCGGTTTGGCACGGAAGGGGTTTTCTATGGAGTAGTATTCTTTCAGGCAGTCGAATATTTTCCGGAGCCGCTTGATCTTCCGGTTGTGGGTATCGACCGCGAGGCTGGTGGTTTTCAGATAATCCGAGAACTCCTCGCAGACTTCCGGGGAGATTTCGGAAATCGACGTGATGAGGTTGTGTTTCCTGCGCTTTCCCGGCAGCGGATTGGAAACGAATTGGACAAACTCCTCGTAGGTGGACTGGTAGGCCAGTTGTTCGCTGACGGTGTGCGGCGTGGCCCGGTTCGGATGCACTTCATATTTGGACCAGGCTTCCGACAGCGGCAGATTCATGGCCTGTTTCGAGAAGCCCTTGATCGCATTGATCTGGGCCAGGGCGACTTCCTGGGTCTGGGCTTCGAGGACGGCGGCCAGATCGGCGGCCAGTTTTTTGGCCTTGTCCGGATCGTTCGTCTTCAGAGGAAATTCTTTTCGGGGCAGTCCTTTCCGGATGGTGACCCGATAGTAATACGGTCCTCCCGGAGTTTTCTGTCGAATGGAGCCCTGATGTGTTTTCATGCGGATGACCTTCTGCTGCCTTTTGCCTTTTTCCATGCCTGCGTACCTCGTTTTGGCACGTTATAGCACAATATACAGACAAAAAGGTTCCTTTTCAACAAAAGTGGGGAGAAAATGGGGAAACGGCCCTGAATTTGAGTGTAAAATTGGCGGAGAGAGGGGGATTCGAACCCCCGAACCAGTAAAACCAGTTAACGGTTTTCGAGACCGCCGCCTTCGACCGCTCAGCCATCTCTCCGCAGGTTGGAAACAAAGTCCTCTTTAAAATGCCTCAACTTTGCCGTTTTTCAAGTCGGAAAACAAAATAAGAGGAAACTATTTTCTTGTCGGACACGCCGCAGGAGAAGCCGGGGAACGCCATCCCGAGACTGTCTCGGGATGACCGCTGGCAGGGCACGGAAACGGAACGGGCAAGGCGCGAATTCCCCGTCCGGAGCATTTTCCGGCACGGGGGACCTGGACAGCGTCGCAAACGGACTACACGAGGGAGTTGAAATACTCGCACTTGTAGCCGTTCTCGACCATCACGCGGCAGGCGGCGTTCAGGCCGTCGAAATATTCCGGGATGTAGTTCACGTAATGCTTGTAGGCATACTGTTCGTGGGAGCCGATCAGGATTTTTTCCTGTCCGGCGGAAACCTTTTCCATGAGTTTGGCGCGGATGCCGTCGATGTCGCCCTTATAGAGATTCAGGATGATGTCCACCGGAATATCGTAGGAATCGAAGGCGGGATTGTATTCGATGCCCTTGCCCTCGCGGACGGCAAAAAATTTCATGCCGTGTTCGCGCATGAAGCGGCGGCAGTCGTCGGTAACGGAGAAAAAGTGCATGATAATGGGCGCGGTCAGGCATTTTTCGCCGACGATCCGTTTCATGGCGTCTTCCCACTGGGCATAGTGTTCGGGCAGCTTTTCCGGATGGGCCTTGGAATAAGGACATTCCGGATATTCGGACTGGGCATGGAAGGCGAAGCGGAGCCATTCGGCATTGTCCTCGAACTCGGAACGGTAGCGGTCCGGGAAGAGGGAAAGGTCGAAATCGGGTTCATG
>CAYWZD010000795.1:0-1775 GCA_964462755.1 uncultured Victivallales bacterium
CTGTGCGGGAACACGCCTTCTGACAAGAAAGACATTCCGCCTTCGGTCGTTGACCGGACAGGCAGTGTGATTCATAAACAATCCATAACAGAAAAGGGGAAAAAATGAAACAAATGATGCTGGAACCTGAAAAGAGAGAGGGAAAAATTTTTACACTGATCGAGCTTTTGGTTGTGATCGCGATCATCGCGATCCTGGCGGGGATGCTTCTGCCGGCGCTGAACAAGGCAAGAGAAATGGCGAGAAGCGCGGCGTGCATCAATCAGCTCAAGCAATGGGGACTTGCGGAACAGCAGTACTGCAACGACCAGAATGATTTTGCGGCTCGTTCCTGCACGTACAACAACGGCAAAGTCACTTTCTGGTCCGCGGATTTGTCGTCCGCGGTCAATGCGACGTGGAAATTTTCATCGGACTATCGGCTTTCTGCATATATTCCTGTGCAGCTGGCAATCAAACTGCGGAGATGTCCTTCCCTGGTGATTCCGGACGGGCAGACATACGATCATTTTTCCTCTTATACAAGGAGCGCGGTTTTCGGCGGGGAATATGGAACGGGCACCAGCGAACAGATCAATACGCTGTTCCATGTCAAGATCGGGAAACTGGTGAATCCTTCAAAACTTCTGATGACGATGGACGGGCATTACGGATCGATCTATTTTGAAAGCCGGGATGAATATCTGAAAAATCCGGCCGTGGCATACTGGCGCGTCAGCAACCGTCATGCGGGCAAGACCAATATGCTCCTGGCCGCGGGCAATGTCGCGCACGGCAATTATCTGAGCCTGAAAGAAGAAAACAACCAGCCGCATCCGGGTTCCAGCTATGCCTGGCCCGTCTATCTCGGCAATTAACATTCACCACAGGTGTTTTCATGTTTTACAGAACCTTGATCGCGTCAGCTTTCTTCGCATTTTTTCCCGTACTGATCGGAGCGGAAGCGGTTCCATCCATCGACAGAAGTTCCGCCGTATGCCGTCCCGGTGACAAACTGATTCTGAAGGCGACATGCCCGATGACGAACGGAAAGACCTTGAACGGATGGAGTTTCCATGCGTTCTATCCTTATGCCCAGCCTGGACTGGAACGAGGGAAGAATGTGTTTTTCCGCAAGGACGACCAGCAGAGGTACTGCTGTTATATCATCGGCACGGGGAAAGACCAGAGCACCTGGATTCCCGCTCCGCAGCGCCATCTCTCCACCCATGAAATACCGCTGGACACAACAAGCTGGCCGGAAGGCGATTACCAGATTACACTTTCTCTGCAGTACATTGAGGCGGGAGAAAAGACCACCCTTTACAAACTGCCGTTCGATCTCCGGATTGCGTCCCCCGATGTCACCAGAGAATCAGAATCGGCATGGGAAAAAATGGAATATTCCCTGCCTGCAGGCAAGAAAATCCAGGCTGGAACCAGATGCCGGGTGACGGCGCTGCGCGACGGACTGAAATTCGAGGCGGAATGCGATGAACCGCTGATGTCGAAGCTGAGACTCCTTCCGGAATTTCCCAAGGGCAGTGCCTGCATCTGGGAACACGACAACATGGAATTCGCTCTCTGTACCGATCCTAAAATGGGAACGATGTATAAAATCATGGTCGATGCCGGAGGAAATTCGGCTGCCGGAATCCTGACCGACGACAATACCGGAGACGGAACATTCCGCTGTGATTTCACATGGAATCCCGATGCCCTGGTTCAGGTAAAGCAGGAGAAATCCGGATACAGAATGACGGTCTTCATTCCGTGGGGCGGAATCACATTTCCTG
>CAYWZD010000796.1:0-1773 GCA_964462755.1 uncultured Victivallales bacterium
AGCTGGTCGACGGCATCGGCGAAATACGTCATGGCGCGGTCGATTTCCGCGATGCGCGCGGGATAATGTTTGAGCTGGACGCGTCCCATTGCCGCGCAGGTCTGGTTCATCCGGTGTTTCACCGCGCCGATGGGAAGTCCCCGGAAAGGCAGCAGATTTTCCTGCGTGATCTGGGCATCCACGGGATTGAAGTTGCTCGGGGCGCCGGTGCGTTCGTAATGCCCGTAGGCGACACAGCGCTCGAAAAGTTCTCGGTTGTCGGTCGTGATCATTCCGGCTTCGCCGACGGCGAAAGATTTTCCGGACATCATGCTGGCGCCGGCGATATCTCCGATGGCTCCGCACATTTTTCCTTTATACATGGCTCCGTGCGCGTGGGAATTGTCCTCGATCACCTTGATGCCGTGTTTCCGGGCGATCGGGAGAATCGCGTCGTAGTCGGCCGGAAGGCCTGCATAATTCACCACCAGAATTGCTTTCGTGCGGGGGCCGATGCGGTGTTCGATATCCTTGGGATCGATGCAGAGGGTGAACGGGTCGACGTCCGCGAAATTCACGGTTGCGCCGAGCTGGAGAACCGATGCGCAGGAGGCCCAGTAGGTGATGCTCGGGCAGATCACTTCATCGCCCGCGCCCACGCCGCAGGCCCAGTAGGCCGCCGCCAGAGCCGCCGTTCCGTTGCAGGTTCCGAGCGCATATTTGACATGGTTCCAGTCGGCATATTCCGCCTCGAATTTCTTGGTGATATCCGTTCCGCTCATGGCTCCGGCCCGGAGAACTTCCGTGACCGCCTGAATATCTTCTTCCGTAATGATCGGCCAGTGGAAGAGTTCCTCTTTGGTTTTTTCTATGGTCTTCGGACCTCCGAACAGCGCCAGCTTTTCCATGGCATCGACTCCCTGTTTTAATTAATCCTGTGGTTAATAATTGCCCATTGGTTAGTTATTATAGTCCAAAAAAGTTATTTTTCAAGGGCTGAAAGCTGAAAAAAGGGTATTTTTAAAGAAATAAAGAATATGCCGCGGGAAAAAATGATGCGGAACTTTGATTTGTCGCGTTTTTCTCCAAAGAGGATTAAAACTTTTATTGCGGTCCCGGATGGACAGCAGTATAGTAATGGAAGATGAACACGGAGCGGAACCCGGAAGCAGACATATCCGCTGTTTTCAGAAAGGAGGGAATTTTATGCTGGTCGAAGAAAATTCCAGACAAACCATTCTTTCACTGGAACTGAAAAGACTGGAGAAGGCAATCCGGGAAAAATTCAAGACAGTTCCCGGGATATCGAAAGAGGAGGCCAGACTCCAAAAACAGTTGTGCCGGGAAGAAATCAAGAAACTGCGCCTGGAATTTGCGGAAGAAAATAAAGGAACCGGACCGATTTCCCTGTACCGGGTTTAAATTTCGCGGAAGCATCCGAAATCTGAATTTCTGCCTTCGGGAATCGCGGGATTCCTCACTTGTTTTTCTTCGTGAAGGAGGGGCAGTCGTCCATGGGATTGACGTCCTTGCCGAATTTCACACAGCGGTTGACGAACGGATGCGGGATCAGGTGCAGACAATCCTTGCAGAAATGTTTCTCGCCTTCGGACGAGTTGAAGTCCGGCTTCTTTTCAAAGTCGTCCGCGCCCAGAAGATTCTTGAAACGGTCCGCCGCGGCGCTTTTCAGCGGATCGGCTTTTTCCCCCTTGACTTCCGGAGCGAGCGAGCCCGCCAGATGTCCGCAGGCGGCGCATTTGAGGACGTCGCCTTTTTTGGTCCAGCCGTCCATGA
>CAYWZD010000797.1:0-1767 GCA_964462755.1 uncultured Victivallales bacterium
TGCCGGGGAGTTTGAGGGCGCGGAGCCCTCATGCTTTTTGCCTTTGCGGCGGCGGGTCCCCCGCTAAAGGACGAGCTCCAAGGGAGCGAGAGCCGCCGCTCCCATGAGGTTACCTTCGGGGGAACGCCCGGAGCTTTCGAACTTGATAAATCAAGTCCTCGTCCTTGCGCGGGTGGAACCGCTCCGGGCGGGATTTCGTACTCCGCACGACCTGCCTCCGCAACTGGATCGCGGCAATACTGAGAGTATTGCATGACGCTTTTTTAAAAGACGGAAAATGCGTCAGCTTTTTTCCGGAGGCGGGGATTCTCCCCTGCTTTCCTTGTTGACGTTCGCGGTGACAATCATCAGGATCGCCAGAAGCACAAACAAAACCGCGCTGCCCACCAGAAGCGCAAAGGTTTCCAGCTTCAGCAGAATGAAGATGACTCCATAGGCAAGAAGCATCGCCAGTCCCTCGCAGAAAGCCACCTTGCTTTTCCGGAAAATGGCCTTGCAGTAGAACGCGGTCAGCAATGTCACGGAGAGTGCGGCGATAATGTAGGCCCAGTGGAACGGCAGATGTTCGCCGACAGACAGCAGGATGCTGTAAAACAGCACGATGGCGCATCCGCAGAGGAAATACTGGAGCGGGTGCATCCAGACCTTCGCCACCCGTTCACCGATCAGGTAGGCCATCATGATGAAGATCATGAACAGCGCCGCGTAATTGATGGCGCGATGGACCTGGGTATAGAGACTGGTCATGAGCTTGAACTCCACCCCGAACCGGGAATCCCTGACCGAAAATTCAGATCCCGTCCACTGTTGCGGATAATTGCGGTTGAGCGCGGTTGTGTTCCATTCGGCCTGGAACCCTTTCCGGTCGATGTCATGATTCGTCGGCAGGATCGATCCGCAGAAACTGGGATCGGGCCACGAAGATTCGAGCTGAACGGTGGTCTGCTGGCCGAACGGCAAAAATTCCAGCCCGGTACTTCCGTTCAGAAGAAGGGCGATTTCGAATTTGATTTCGCCTTTGGGCGAAGTCAGCGGCAGAGGCATGTGGATTCCCGAACAGGCGATCTGCCGGTCCGGAATGCCGGAGCGGGGTGCAAGTTCTTTTCCGTTGACCTTGACCGTATACTTGCGGATTCCGATGATGTCGCTGATTCCCAACGCCAGGACGGCGTCGTTCAAGGAAATTTTTTCCGGATTGTCCGGAGCCGTCGCGGGGAATTCATATTCAAACCGGCCGGTGATCTTGAGTTCCGCGCCGTAGAGGACCACCTGATAGATGCCCCGGTAGCGAATCTGCGGATCGACCTTTCCCTGAATCTTCAGACTGGAAGGCAGCAGATAAACGGCGGTCTTTTCTTTCTTTTTATCATCGATTTTCCGTTCGGCGGGAATAATCAGATAAGGCCCGGAAACCAGCTGCGTTTTCCCCCACTTGGAGGTGACGTCCGAAATGGCGGTGTTCTGGGAGCGCTGCCGGTCCGCGACCAGTCCGTACACCATCAGAACGAGAATCTGGAGCACCAGAATGATGAATGCGATCAAGACAATCTTCACCGTAATGGAATTGCGGATTCTGGCAACGACACCGGAAAAGTTTTCGAGCATTTTCTATCCCCCGATTTATATGTGATTGAATCCGCCTGTCGCGGATGGGTTGTATTATGGTAAGGTAGACTTCTGAAAGGAAAAAACAAGACTGTCCCCAAAAAAAAGACAAAAAAATCGTTTTCTCTCTTTACGAAATCGTGTTTGGGCGTTATTTTACCG
>CAYWZD010000798.1:0-1761 GCA_964462755.1 uncultured Victivallales bacterium
GTTCGATCATGGGCATCATTCACGGACGCAGCGGGATTCCGGAAAAATGGGTCAAGCCCATCGGGGAAACGATCCAGACCATTTCCATCAACGAACTGACGCTGGCTGTGCCGAAAACTCTTCGCGAACTCACGGAGCGCGTGATCCGGCTGGCCCAGATCACGAAGGCGGAAAATCCGCGTCTGATCCAGATTTCCGATGAACCGACGCAAGTCGACGGGAAATGTCTGGAAACCTTCAAGGATGACAAGGTCCCCAGCCTCATCTGGAAGCGTTCTCCGTATGAATTGGTTTTCGATCTGCCCTACGGCAGTTTGTGCGTGAATTATGTGGACGGCCCGATCATCGAGCCCGGAAAAGAGAAAAAGGTGACCCTGACGCTGAAACGTCCGCAGATGAATGATTCGCTGATCTTCTTCCAGTGGCGCCTTCCCGAAAACTGGCGGGTGGCTCCCGTCAACGGAGGAACGGTTTTCGCCAAGAAGAATTTTACCCCGAGCACAGTCACGGAACAGGTCTTCATCCCCGGTGATTTGAACGAAGCCTATACATATGTTCCGCTGGAGCTTCATCTTCAGGGACGCAACAATCCGATCGTTGTGCACGTGCCGTTCCAGACCGCGGGCATGATCGAATACAATGAAATGAAGCTGTTCTGCGGCGACAACGATATCCGCCGGATCGAGAAACGCGGCGAGGATGCCTCGTATGTCTACTTCGAAGAATTGTTTTTTTAACAAGTTTCCAGCTTCCGGAAAAGAGGAGGAAACATGAAAATCCATGAGATTCATCAGAACCGCGAATTGATGATAGACGATTTTCTTACGGAATCGCGTTCCGGGCTTGAGTTCAGGCTCCATGAACCGCATCCGCATACTCCCGAGCCGAGCCTTGCCTCCGGATATTATATGACCATGATCCAGGAGCCCGGCCGGATCCGCTGTTATTACCGCGGGAACTTCGGCGAATATACCGGCAAAAATTCTCCGTATACGGTCAAGCCGGGTTACATCAATGAATTCGTCGGATATAAGGAGAGTTCGGGAGGTGTCCGCTTCCTGACTCCGCCGCTTTTCATCCATGACTGCGGTGTGCCGAATGTCCTGTGGTGCATGGAAACAGGAACCCACAATTTCACGCCGTTTGCGGATGAAAATCCGGAATGCCCCCCCGAACAGCGCTACAAAGCGATTGCCGGGGTGTCCGATCAGGGCGGCATATTCGGTTTTGTTTCCCCGGACGGGATTCATTTCAAACGCATCCGGGAAACGCCGCTCGTCAAGCCGCTCAAAAAGTTCGGATATTGCTTCGATTCCCAGAACGTGGCTTTTTATTCCGAGGCGGAAAAACAGTATGTGATGTATTACCGGGTGAATCGCACCCGCGACGGACGTCCGCTCCGCACCTTCTGCCGTGCGACAAGTCCGGACTTCCTTCACTGGAGCGGGCCGGAAGAGCTCGATGTCAACTTCGAAAATGAACATCTGTATGTCAGTCTTCTCGCGCCGTATCCGTGTGCGAAACAGCTGTATGTAGGCACCCCGACCCGCTATTTTGACGACCGTGGATCGGCTACGGACATTACCCTGATCTTTTCCCGTGCGGGCGGTCCGGTCCTGCGTCCGTTCCCCGGTGCGTGGATCAAGCCCGGACCCGATCCGGAGCGGTGGGAAAACCGGGCGAATTATCTAGCCTGGAATATGGTTCGGACCTCGCCGGAAGAGCTGTCGTTTTATCATGTCCTCAGCCGGGTGCGCTATA
>CAYWZD010000799.1:0-1761 GCA_964462755.1 uncultured Victivallales bacterium
GTGGACATCGTGATCGGGACGCACCGGCTCCTTCAGAACGATGTGATGTTCAAGAACCTGGGACTTGTGGTCATCGACGAGGAACAGCGCTTCGGCGTGGTCCACAAGGAGAAGCTCAAAAATCTGCGGACCCTCGTGGACGTGCTGACCATGACAGCCACGCCGATTCCCCGGACCCTCTATTTTTCGATGTCGGGGATGAGGGACCTCAGCACCATCATGAGCGCCCCGGTCCAGAGAATTCCAGTGCAAACCGTTGTTTCCCAATATGATGACGCGATCGTCACAGCCGCAATCTCCCGGGAACTCCAGCGCGGGGGTCAGGTCTATTATCTCCACAACCGCGTCCAGACCATCGAAGACACCGCCGACCGCCTGCGGGCCCTTCTGCCGTCCGCCCGGATCGAAGTCGGGCATGGGCAAATGGAAGAACATGCGCTCGAAGATGTTATGGAAAGATTCATCGAAGGGAAGACGGATGTTCTGGTCTGTACGACGATCATCGAGTCCGGGCTGGACATTCCCAACGCCAACACCATCCTGATCGAACGCGCGGACCGTTTCGGGCTGGCGGAGATGTATCAGCTTCGCGGACGCGTAGGCCGTTGGAGCCGACAGGCTTACGCCTATCTTCTCCTACCCAGGAACGCCATCCTCACCGGCGATGCGAGGAAGCGGATTTCGGCAATGCGCAAATATACCCATCTCGGAGCCGGATTCAAACTGGCCCTCCGCGACCTGGAAATCCGCGGCGCGGGCAATATTCTGGGCGCGGAACAGAGCGGACACATCAACGCGATCGGCTTCAATCTCTACTGTCAGCTCCTGCGGACCGTCACCTCCCAGCTGAAGGGAGAGGAAACCACGCTGCGGAGGGAATGCAATGTCCATCTGGACTTTGTGGACTATGCGATCAAGGCGGCTCCCGGAAAGGCTCCGGCGGCATTTCCGGAGGAATACATCAATTCGCCCCGGCTCCGTCTGGACGCGTACCGTCGGCTTGCAATGACCCCGGATCTTCTTCTGCTGGAAGAGTTTCGAAAAGAGCTGTCGGACCGTTTCGGCCGTCTGCCGCCTCCGGCGGAGAATCTGTTCCTATGTGCACAGATCAGGATTATCGGGGTTCGTGCGCGGGTCAATTCGATCGTGTGCACCGGAGGGAAAATCCTGATGGAACGCGGGCAGGAACTGGTGAAGCATGAAGGGAGAATCCCGATGCTGCCGGGAGGTTGCGCGCCGGAATCGAAACTCCGTATCCTCAAAGGGATGCTCGAAAAAATTTTCATGAAAACACCGTTTTAAATTTGTATTCATGGAAAAATGAGCTATTTTATTACATTGCGTAAAGTGTTTTTCCTTGTCCAATTGCGGATATAGGATTCAATTCAAATGTCACCGGCACGGGGGAACGATGATGCAAGATTTCGTTTCCTGTGCTTACAGAAGGAGTTGGGAATAAAATGACGAAAAGAGATTTGGTTGTCAAGATTGCCGCGGATACCAATTTGATTCAAAGTGATGTGGCCGTGGTGGTTCAGAAGACGCTTGACTATATTGCCGACGAGCTGGTTGCCGGAAAAAATATTGAACTGCGGAACTTCGGTGTCTTCGAGATCAAGGTCCGCAAGAGCCGGAAAGGCCGCAATCCGAACAAGCCCGAGATCACCGTCGCGATCCCCGAACGCATCGTAGTAAAGTTCAGAGCGGGCAAAGAACTCAGGGAGCGCATTTCCAAACTGGCCGTCCGCTAAGTGCTTATGA
>CAYWZD010000800.1:0-1751 GCA_964462755.1 uncultured Victivallales bacterium
CCGAATTCTTCATTGAAAACAGTCCGGGGACCGATATGCACAAGGATCTCGATCCCGCCATGAGCGCCATGATCATCCGGAGCCATGTGGTCAAGCACGGCCCGGAACTCGCCCGCAAATACAAACTGAAACGCATTCTCTTCGATACCATCACCTGCCATCACGGCACCGATCTGATCGCTTATTTTTACAGGAAGGCTCAGACGATGCATCCCGACAAGCATATTCCGGAAAGCGACTTCCGCTATCCCGGACCTCTGCCGTCGGAAAAAGAAGTGGCGCTGGTGATGCTGGCCGACTGCTGCGAAGCCGCTTCCCGCTCGCTGGAGAAGCCCACGCCCGCGGCGATCGAACAGCTTGTCTGCGAGATATTCCGGAAAAAAATCAGGGACGGGCAGCTGGACAATTCCACGCTGACCTTGAAGGAGCTTGCCCTGATCCGGAAAAGTTTCATCAATACGCTCGAACACATGAATCACGGGCGGATCATTTATCCGAAGGACGACAAAAAGGATGAGGACGATTTATTCGTGGCGGCCGGAGAAGATGTTTCCCCGGCCCCGCAGAAATAGACTGGAAGAACTGGCGGAAGCCGCGGCCTCCATCACCGGCAGCGGAATCGTCGGAACCCTCTCCGTCTCTTTCGTTTCCGAAGCGGAGATGGAGGAAATCAACCGTACATACGTGGGACATGAGGGATCGACGGATGTGATCTGTTTCGATTACCGCATGTCCGGGTGCGACCTTCCGCGGGAGGACGGCGACGCCGACTCCGTGGAAGTGGAGATTATCGTGTGTCCCTCCGTGGCCCGGCGGGAAGCCGCAAAAAGAGGCTTGCCTTATTCGCGGGAAGTGATATTGTATCTTGTGCACGGCCTCCTCCATGCGGCGGGGGAGGACGATTTGAAGCCCGACCTCAAACGGATCATGAGACGACGGGAGTTGAAAACAATCAACGAACTGGCAAAATCTTTTGATTTTGCAAAAGTTTTTCCGGACGCAGTTCGTTCCTGAACAGGGAGTTATATGAATTTCGAGTTGGAGATATTCCTTCTGAGCTTCGCACTTTTCCTTTTGTGTTTCTGCGCTTTCGAGGCCTTTGACCGTTTGTCCGGCAGCCAGATCATGAAGCTGGAGGAGACCGACCAGGACCTGGCCGTCAAACTCGGCGAATGGCTGGAGAATTCGGACTCGATCCGTGCCGTTTTCAAACTGCTGCTGTTCATCCTCGCCTCGATTCTCGGGATGTTTTCGTTCCTGCTATCCCGTTCCTGGCTGGGGACTTCCGTAAACGACTGGATGCTTCCGTTCATCGTTGCGGCGATCATCCTTTTCTGGTCCTTCGGCGAGATTCTTTCACGTCTGCTCCTCTACCGTTCCGACGTGCTGATCCTGCGTCTGACCCTCCCTGCCATTTCGCTGATTGCGAATACGGTCCTGCTTCCGTTCACGCTGCTGACGCGGAAACTTCGCCAGAACGCGGAGAACTGGCAGAACGAGGAGGCGCCGGAACAGAAGATCAGCACGGAAGATGAAATCCTGTCGGTCGTCGAAAATTACGGGGACCACAAGAACGACGATCTGGAGGAGGGGGAGAAGCGCATGATCAAGGGAATTCTGGACCTCGGCGACATGTCGGTCCGGGAGATCATGACCCCGCGCGTCGATCTGATCGCCATTCCTGCCGCATCCTCCATCGAGGACGCGAAACGCGCCTTCATCGAGTCCGGACACAGCCGCATCCCGATTTT
>CAYWZD010000801.1:0-1745 GCA_964462755.1 uncultured Victivallales bacterium
ATGAGAAGTCTGGTTATCAATGGAACCTCCCGCATTTCGGGAACCGTCCGCGTCGGCGGCAACAAAAACGCGGTCCTTCCCATGATCGCGGCGGCTCTCCTCACGAAGGATGAAGTCGTCATGCACGACGTTCCGGCCATTACCGATGTGGACGTCATGCTCAAGATCATCGCCCATCTCGGCGCGAAGGTCGAACGGTCCGGTTCCACGGTCCGTATCCATGCGGCTTCCATCACTCAGAATGAAATCCCGAAAGCCCTCTGTTCGGCTCTCCGGACCTCCTTTCTTTTTGCGGGTCCCCTCGCCGCACGGTGCGGCAGTTCGATCCTCTATCCCCCCGGCGGCGACGTCATCGGACGCCGGCGTCTGGACTCCCATTTCTACGGTTTGAAGAAACTCGGAATTCCGCTCCGCGACGAGGAAATTCCGTTCACCTTCGAGCAGACCTCGCGCGGTCTCCACGGCACGGAAATTTTCCTTGATGAAGCCAGCGTCACCGCCACGGAACACATCATGATGACCGCCGCGGCCGCCAGCGGAACCACCCTGCTCCGCAACGCCGCCTCCGAACCGCATGTCCGCCAGCTCGGCGAAATGCTGATTAAAATGGGCGCGGAAATCTCGGGACTCGATTCCAATACCATCATCATCAAGGGAAACCGCGAACTTCACGGTGCAGAGATCACCGTCGAAGGCGACCACATCGAAGCGGCCAGCTTCATCGCGCTCGCCGCATGCACCCGGAGTCCGATCACCCTCGAAGGCACCATGAAGCCGCACGACTACTGGATGACGCGCCGCGTTTTCGAGCGCATCGGCATCCGTTTCAAAATCCATCCGAACCGGATCGAAGTCCCCGGCGGACAGCACATGAGGATTCAGCCCGATTTCGGCAATGCGATCCCCCAGGTTTCGGACGGCCCCTGGCCTCAGTTCCCCAGCGACATGATGAGTTGCATGATCGTCTGCGCGACCCAGGCGAAAGGCTCGGTCCTCTTCTTCGAAAAAATGTTTGAAAGCCGCATCTACTTTGTGGACCGCCTGATCGCCATGGGCGCGAACGCCGTGGTCTGCGACCCGCACCGGGTCGTGATTTCGGGTCCGGCCAAACTCCACGCGGTGGAGATGTCAAGCCCGGACATCCGCGCGGGCATGGCGATGGTTCTCGCGGGCGTTTGCGCCAAAGGCCGTTCGGTCGTTCACAACGCCGACACCATTTTCCGCGGCTACGAAAATATCTGCGAAAAGCTGACCGCTCTCGGAGTCGATGTTACGCTGGAAGAACACTGATTTCTCCAAAGGGTGCTTTCTCCCTTTCTAAAAAAGTCTCATGCAATACTCTCAGTATTGCCGCGGTCCAGCCGCGAAGGCTGGTCGTGCAGAGCACGAAATCTCCCGCCCGGAGCGGTTTCACCCGCTCCTATGAGAGACTATTTGTCAAGAGTTCATTTGCAGAAAAATCGTTTTTTTTGAGAAGGAAGGCTTGACGTATAGTATGCGAATTGGTTTTGGCGCGGGATGATAAATAGTTTTGGCAATAGTGAAAAAACGAGATAAAACCATTAACTTCGTGATTTGCCGGTCATATTCCTTGATGGCCAGATCCAAATGACAGATCTGCTGGAGCAATGGCGTAATCACCGGTTTTATTTCATCGGGCAGAACGCCACAGCACTTTTTGATTGCCGCCTTGGATGAAGCAGCTTCCTGTCAGCCTGGGCCAATCGTGCCAGTTTCTCGGCATC
>CAYWZD010000802.1:0-1739 GCA_964462755.1 uncultured Victivallales bacterium
TCCAATGTGGAATTCTATAAAAACGGAGCGGTGGATATTCCCGTTCCGTCGGAAGCCCATCTGGAAGATTTCCTCAAGGTGGGGATGAAGGAGAACTGGACCTACTACTGTTGCGGACCCGTTACGGTCTTCAGCAACCGCTTCATCCACATGCCTTCCTCCCGGAACCGCATTTTCGGAACGCTTCTCTATTGTCACGACGTGGAAGGATTCCTGCACTGGGGATACAATTTTTACTATGCCGGCCTTTCCCGTTTCCCGATCGATCCCTACCGCTGCACCGATTCGGATTTCTTCTTCCCGGCTGGCGACGCGTTTCTGGTCTATCCCGGAAAGAACGGCGAGCCCGAGGATTCCATCCGCCACGAGGTGTTCTATGAGGGACTTCAGGACCAGCGCGCCCTTCAGCTCCTCGAAACGAAGCTTGGACGGGCAAAGCTTCAGAAGGAACTGGACAAGCTCTCCCCGGACGGCAAGATGACCATTTCCAAATACCCGAAAGGCGAGAAGAACGTTCTGGCCGTGCGGGAGAAAATCAACCGGCTGATCAAAGCCAATTTCAAATAACCCCAAGACACCTGTCAAGGCATATTAACAGAATGGGAGGTATGCAAAAATGCAGGAATTTGATGTGATTGTAATCGGCGGTGGCCCCGGCGGTTACGTGGCGGCCATCCGGGCCGCGAAGAACGGAGCCAAAACAGCATTGATCGAACGCAGGGAATTCGGCGGAACCTGTCTGAATATCGGCTGTATCCCCACCAAGACGCTGATTGCGGGAGTGGAGGTTTTTCACAAGGCGAAACATGCCGCGGATTTCGGCGTCAAGATCTCCGGAGAAATCGCTCCGGACTGGGATGCCATGCTGGCGCGCAAGGACAATGTCATCAAGACTCTCCGCGGCGGGATCGGCTCCCTCCTGAAGGCGGCCGGTGTGACCGTTTTCAAGGGGCAGGGGGCTTTCTCCGGACGGAAGACGCTCCAGGTGCTCGATGAGAACGGCAAGGCAGCGGAAGAACTGACCGCTTCGAAGATCATCATTGCCAGCGGTTCCGAATCGCTGGTGCCGGGATTCATTCCCAAAGGCAAACGTGTCATCACCTCGACGGAACTGCTCTCCATTCCGGAGATTCCGAAGTCCCTGCTGATTCTCGGCGGCGGCGTGATCGGATGTGAGTTCGCGTGTCTCTTCGCCGAACTCGGAACCAAGGTCACGATCGTGGAAATGATGGAGAGCGTCATGCCTCTGATCGACCGCGAATGCGCCAAGACCGTGGCACAGCAGATGACCAAGGCCGGTATTGAAATCATGAACGGCAAACCGCTTTCCGACATCAAGGCGACCGCAAAGGAAGTCAGCGGCAAAGTCGGCGACAAGACCGTCTCCGCGGATTACCTGCTCGTTTCCATCGGACGCAAGCCCGCGCTGGAAGGCATGAACATTGCCGCGGCCGGAGTCAAGACCAACGAACGCGGCTGGATTTCCGTGGATTCCTGCTGCCGGACCAACGTCCCGGGCGTTTTCGCCATCGGCGACGCCACCGGTTCCTGGCAGCTGGCGCACGCCGCCAGCGCGATGGGCGTGGTTGCGGCGGATGTCGCCTGCGGCAAGAAGAATACCTTCGACGGTTCCCTTGTTCCGGGCTGTATCTTTACTTCCCCTGAAATCGGTTCTGTCGGCAAAAGCCAGGAACAGTGCGACAAAGAGGGAATCGAAACCCGCGTCGGCAAGTTCCCCT
>CAYWZD010000803.1:0-1738 GCA_964462755.1 uncultured Victivallales bacterium
CCCGAGTCGAGCAGAAAATAGGGCTTCGGTGAAGGATTTTTCATTGGGATTCGGCCGCCTTGTAAACCACGATTCCGTTGGAGATGGTCATGCTGACCTGATTGGTCATGGAATCGAAGAAAGTGATGTCGGCGCGCTTTCCGGGGGAAAGTTCACCGCGTGTGATCAAGCCCAGGTCCTGAGCCGGGTTGCTGGTGAAACAGGCGGCTGCCTGATTGTTGGGCATGTGGGAGTAGGTCCGCAGATGCATCCAGCCGGTGTCCAGAGTCATGGTCGTGCCGGCCATGATTCCGCCCGCGGTATAGATTCTGCCGTTCTTGGAGTAGAGATTCGGATTCTGTCCTTCCACGAACTGAATGGAGTTGCTGATTCCGATTACCTTGTCGTTCGGTTTGACCCGCGCGGTGATGTCCACAACACGGGGTTCCAGATGGGCGCCGTCAAGGATGACTTCCACGGAAACGTCGTTCCGGGTGAGGACCACGTCCGTGATGCTGGAGATGCGGTGATGGAAGGGGGGCAGTCCGTTGAACAAATGGGTGCAGCGTCTTGCTCCGGCATCGATTGCCCGCAGGGCGTCCTCGGCGTCCGCCATGGTGTGTCCCATGGACGGTATGATACCGTTGTCGAGCATGAGTCCGATCAGTTTTTCGGAGTTTTCGAGTTCCGGGGCGAACGTGACGATCTTGATTTTGCCGCCTCCGGCGTCGATCAGTTCCTGAAAGTATCCGAGATCGATTTTGGCACAGGCTTCCGGAGCTTGGGAGCCGCATTTATGAACATTGATGAAGGGGCCTTCCAGATGAAGCCCGCATGGCGCGGCGCCGGGCATGGGCTGTCCCATCATTTCCACGAGTCGCGCCACGGTCTTGAGCATGGCGTCGCGCGGCATGGAGGTGAGGGTGGGAAGAAACGACGTGACGCCGTGCGATGCCAGATGGGTGCTGAGATTTCTCAGGTCCTGTCCGGGTTTGAGGGCCATTTCGGTGTCGAAAGAGCCCCCTCCATGGACATGACTGTCGATCAGTCCCGGTATTGCATAAGAGTCTGTGACGTCGATGACTTCCAGCCCGGGTTCGTCCAGCGAGAAGGCGGACGCTCCGCCGATGCCGATAATTTTGGACTCCTCGCAGAGGATCCCCGCGTTCGGGATATGCACATGCGGAGTCAGACAGTAATCCGTCAGATACAGTTTTCTGTTTTTCCCCATAATCACCCTGTTAAGTTGAAACAGTTCTCCAGTCAAACGGTTAATATGCCGCAAAGACGTCTGTTTTCAATAGGGGAAGCAGACAAAACTCCGAAAATTATCTTTGGAAAGTATGACGGCGCATCCGCCAAAAGTCGGCGATATGAAAAAATGAAGGGTAGGATACCAGATTTTTGAACTCAACAAAATTCCTTGAGAAATAGTAAATTCCAATAATCCGGACTTTTGGCGGATGCGCCTATGACGTCGGTAGAGATGTTTGAAGACGGCAAACAAAATTTGCCGGGGTGCAGGGAAATTTTCCCTGCCTGGAAGTTTGAGGGCGAGAAGCCCTCATGCCCTTTGTCTTTGCGGCGGCGGTTCCCCCCGCTGACGGACGAGCTCCGAGAGGAGCGAGAGCCGCCGCTCACATGAGGTTGGCATCCGGGGACGCCCGTAGCTCTCGAATTTGCCGCTCCGGGCGGGAATTTCGTGCTCCGCACGACCAGCCTTCGCGGCTGGACCGCGGCAATACTGAGAGTATTGCAT
>CAYWZD010000804.1:0-1733 GCA_964462755.1 uncultured Victivallales bacterium
TGAAATTCTGTCCGGAGCAGGCGATCCTGTTTCCGGAGCGGCATTGCGGCGAGTGGTATGAATCGGAAACCCGTTACGGGACGATGATTCATGCGCGTCTGGCGCCCGCTGCGGAGAACTCGGGCAAGCTGGTGACCCAGGTCAGGAAAGCCGCCCGGGCGGTCGCCGGAAAAGAGAAATGCGATTTTCTGCTGGTCGACGGGCCTCCGGGAATCGGGTGTCCCGTAATTGCCTCGGTGACGGGGGCGGACGCTGTCTTCATTGTGTCCGAGCCGACGGTTTCCGGGGAGCATGACATGGGGCGGATTCTCCAACTGGCGGGACATTTCAAAGTCCCCGTTCTTTTCTGTGTGAACAAGTGGGATCTGAACCCTGCAAAAACGGAGTCGATGGAGGCGCAGGCGCTTGCCTTCGGAGCCGAGATCGTGGGGAGGATTCCTTACGATATGATTTTCAATCATGCCCTGGTTCAGGGGGAGCCGGTGGTTCGGTTCCCCGAAAACCGGGCGGCGCAAAGTATTTTTAAAATATGGGAGAACGTATGTCGGACCTTCCGAATGGAGTGAATTCATCATGTCTGTAGAAAAAACATTGAAAGCCTACAGGGAAGAAAAAATGAATTGTGCACAGAGTATTCTGCGCGGTTTTCAGGAACAGTTCAACGTATCGGAGGAGAAGATCGCGGAGGCCCGAAACAGGGGCGGCGGCCATGCTGAGGGCGGACTCTGTGGAGCACTGCATTCCGCCTGCCGCCTGACTTCGGATGAGAAAGTCAGACAGACCCTGCATGAATGTTTTCTGTCGGAGGCGGGGGCAGACCGGTGCCGTGAGATCCGGAAAATTGGACGGCTTTCCTGCGGCGGATGTGTCGAACTCGCCGCAAAAGTCCTTCACGAGAAGACCTCCGAACCGTCTTGATTTTTCCCCGGACTTCCGGGCCGTTCATCATTTTCCGTCAGAGACGTTCAATTCTTCGGAGAGGAGATGGAGAAGCACTGTTGCATCGCTGAAATCATCCGGCATGCTGTGTTGCATTTTTGCGATATTCGCAGGACCCCTGCTTGTTTTCTCTATCGTTTGATGGACAGTTGTTTATGTGACTTTTTATAAAATGGCATGTTAGTTGCTTTTTCAAGAACATCATGGAAAGGCATGAAATATGAAAATCGCAATCACAATGATTCCCGCCAGTGGAAGAGTTTCTCCGATGTTCGACGCTTCGGAAAGGATTGCCGTGCTGGAATGCTGCCGCGGCGCTTTTTCGGAAGCGGTTGAATACGCTTTTCCGCGCGGAATGTCCGCGAAGATTGCGGTTTTGGCGACGCATGATGTCCGGCTTCTGATTTGCGGTGCGATTTCCAACGACGACATCCAGTCCCTGAAGACGCGGGGAATCGGGGTGTGCCCGTTTGTCTCCGGAGACTGGCGTGAAGTAGCGGAAGAATGGTTCCGTGAACGCCGTCTGAAGGAGTGCCATCTGATGCCCGGCTGCCGCAGACACCACCGATGGTGTTGCGGACGATAACAAACTTACCGTATCGAATGAAAGGAAAACACGAAAATGGTAAAAATTGCAATTCCAGTTGCCGAAGGAAAACTGTGCATGCACTTCGGACATTGCGAAGAGTTCGCAATTATTGACGCGGATGAGAAAAACAAAAAAATCGTCAAGGAGGAACGGGTTGTCCCTCCGCCCCATGAACCCGGCGTTCTGCCGAAATGGCTTGGAGAAA
>CAYWZD010000805.1:0-1726 GCA_964462755.1 uncultured Victivallales bacterium
TGCGGGCCGAGCGGATGCTGTCGAGCATGGCCGGATACGCGTCGGTGCCGTCGCACAGCAGTTCCACCTTGTTGCCGTCGAGCGAAACGGTTCCCTGCATGACCCCGGAAAAATCGTCTTCCCCGGAAGAGGGACCGGAGCTTCCCGCGCCGAAAAGGCGGTTCAGCATCCGGTTGTAGTTCATGGTTTCCGGCTCACGGGGATCGTGTCCGATAAAACGGGTGATCGCCTCCCGGTAACTTCTCAGGTCGTTATGCTCGGCCGCGTTTCTCCGGAAAAAGAACTGTTCCACAGACCGTGAAATCTTTTTTCCGAGGGTATTCCGGCGGGAGACTCCCGCAAACAGATAAAACACGATTCCGAAAACGGGAAGGACGATCACCAGGATAATCCAGAGGGAGGCGCGTTCCGTATCATCCCGCATGGTAAACAGGATATGGACGATGACCGAAAGAATGGCCGTCAGAAGTCCGACGGCATAAAGAACATGAATCCATTCAACCGGCATCGCGCCCCCACTCTGTCAAAGAAAACTTCAGATATTCTTTTTGGTTTTTTTGTTTCCGCTCTTCTTCTCGGTTTTCTTTTCCTGAGAAGCAGAATCCTTGGACAGGGTGCACCATTTGTCGACGGCGGCCAACCCCTGAATACGCTTGATTTCCGCCTGGACCTTATCCAGATCCTTCTGGGCATCGTCGGCCTTGCTGGAGTTTTTCTGTTTGTAGAGAGTCACTTTGGTCTGAAGTTCATCCGCGGTCTTCTTCAGGGGAGCGATCTGCTCTTCCAGCTTCTTTTTGAGGGCATCCTGTTCCTTGATCACTTTTTCCTCAGCGGACTTCTTGTTGTTTTTCTTGCTGCCTTTCAAGGCCTGCTGAGCTTCTTCGATCTTTTTCTGCTGCGCGGCGAACGGGTTGTCGGAATTCGTGATCGTGGTCTTCTTGGCCGTTGCGCCGGCGGTCGTCGTGGTCTTCGGGGTTTCCGCGGCGGCACCCATGTCGTCCTGGGCAACCAGGTCACTCAACCCGAAAGCGAGCACGGGGAGGAGAAGGAGAGAAATCCGGTTCTTCATTTCGTTTTCCTTTTTTAAGGGTTTGGTAAAATTGGAACAAATATATTTTCCTGTTTTCTCACAGGGAAACACTCATCGGCAAACCTCCCAGACAGCACGGAATTTTTCCCAGGAAGCGCGGGACCAGTCACCGGACTCCGTTTCGGCGTGGAACATTTTCGGACACGCCTTGAGTTCCCGGACAAGCTCCGGCCACGGAAGCGTCCCGCCGCCGGGCGGATTATGGTCGTCGAATGACCCGAAGTTGTCGTGCATGTGACAGGTCGCAATATGGGGCCGCATCAGCTCCAGAACCGCCTTCCAGCCTTCCGGCGTATAACAATGGGCGTGTCCCGTATCATAACACATCCCGACATAAGGACTGCGGAGGTTTTCAACCAGACGGGTCAGGCGCTCCAGTTCCTCAAAAGAATCATGCCCGTTTTCAAGGGCCAGCACAATCTTTGTCTTTTCTGCGGCCGGGAGCAGGTCATCCACGGATTTTCGGATCTGACTCCAGGCCAGCTCCTTTTCGATTTCCGGGCCGTTCCCCAGATGGACCGTATAGGTTTTCACGCCCATTTCCGCCAGTTCCATGAGAAATTCACCGTGCTGTGCCATGCTCTGTCTGCGCGCCGTTTCATCCGGACACGCCAGATCGGACGACTGCCCCCAGAA
>CAYWZD010000806.1:0-1725 GCA_964462755.1 uncultured Victivallales bacterium
GGATTCACGGACGCGACCGCGTGGAGAGCATCGGCATCGCCCCGCTGGTGAACGGGGAGCCGGACCTTTCCCGCGAGGAGATCATTCCCTGCGACACCGTGCTGTTCTCGGTCGGGCTGATCCCGGAAAACGAGCTTTCGCGCCAGTGCGGAGTCGAAATCAACCCGTCCACGAACGGCGCCTATGTCGACGGCTTGCTGATGACCGGCGTTCCCGGAATCTTCGCCTGTGGGAACGTGCTTCACGTCCACGATCTGGTGGACTTCGTGTCCGAGGAGGCCGAGAATTGCGCCGCGAATGCCGTCGATTATGTAAAAAACGGTCCGCCCTCGGTCGAAAAACAACTGCGGACCATTGCCGCCGACAACCTTTCGTATGTGGTGCCGAACGCCTGCCGCCGGGGAGTGCCGACCCGTTTCTACATGCGCCCGAAAGTGCTCTGCCGCCGGGCCGAACTGCTGGTGAAGAACGGGGATGGAACCGTTCTTCTGCGGAAGAAACTGCAATATGTCAAACCAGCGGAAATGATCACGGCGGACCTTCCTGCCGAAAGCACGGCAGACTGTCCGGACACCGCGGAACTCCGTTTCGAACTCCGCCCGGAAGAGGAGGCGAAAGCATGAAAAAACACACCCGGATCTGTATCGTCTGTCCGGCGGGCTGTCATCTGGAGATTCTGGAGGACGACCACGGGGAGTTCACCGTGTCCGGCAACACGTGTCCGCGCGGCAAGACATACGCGCTCAACGAGATGCGGGACCCGCGCCGGGTCGTGACCGCCGTAGTGCCGGTGAATTCCGGAAAGACCCCGTATCTGCCGGTCAAGACGGACGCTCCGCTTCCGGTCCCCCTGATCGAACGCCTTCTGAAAAAATTGTATTCCATGCGCCTTGCACTTCCGGCAAAAGCGGGTATGGTATTGATTCGCGATTTTGAAGGAACCTCCGTGAATGTCGTGCTCACGCGCGGCGCGGAAGAACAGGAAAGATAATTCACTGTGGAAATCGACCTGCCCCGTCTGAAGAAAATCCGTCATGTGGTCATGGACATGGACGGCACCATTTATCAGGGAAAACGACTTTTCCCGACAACCCTGCCGTTTCTGGCGCTGCTGCGTTCCTTCGGCATTGGCTACACCTTCCTGACCAACAACTCCTCGCGCGGGATTCCGGAATACCTCCGGCATCTGGAGGAGTTCGGGATCGAGGTCGAACCACGGCAGATGGTATCCTCCACCATCAACACGGCGGACTATCTGCGGCGGAACCATCCGGATGTCAAGCGGCTGTTCCTTCTCGGAACGGAGAGCTTCCGCAAAGAGATGGTTTCCTACGGCTTCACCGATGTGCCGATGGGAGAGGAACCCGAAGCGGTGATCGTCGCCTTCGACACGGGACTCGCCTTCGAACGGCTGTGCAAAACAGCATGGTGGATCAAGCATGGAAAACTGTGGATATGCACCCATCCCGACTTGGAATGCCCGACCGAACTGGACACAACCCTGGTCGACTGCGGTTCGATCACGGCCTGTCTGCGGACGGTTTCCGGCAGGGAGCCGGTCGTGCTCGGCAAGCCGAACCGCGAAATGATGGAAACGATCCTGACCGCCAACCATGTCCTGGCGGATGAGGCGCTGATGTGCGGCGACCGCATGTATACGGACATCCAGCTGGCCGTCAATTCGGGCGTGGCCGGCGTTCTGGTTTCGCACCTCCCGCACGAACA
>CAYWZD010000807.1:0-1720 GCA_964462755.1 uncultured Victivallales bacterium
GCTGGAGGATCGTCAGGGTGATGGTATCGAGCGCGGAATCTCCGCGTGCGTCCGGGAAACGGAAGGTGCCGATCAGGTCCACATAGTTGTTCGGCTGAACCAGCCCCGTGACCGAACTGACGGCGTCCACCGGAATGGAAATGGCGCGGTAGCCCGGACGGACCAGCGACGTCAGGCCGCTGCGGCCGGAGGAAAGAGAGGTTTTCAAGTCGGTCCACTGGAGCAGGGACCCCGCCTGAATCAGGGAGCGGACTTCCCTTCCGATCACCATGTTTTTCTTTTCATATTCGATGTCGCGTCCGCTTTCGTTGGTGTTGCGGAAGCGCCGGATTTTCACTTCGCGGATGGAGTCGTCGGTGATTTTGTCGTTTTCCGCAAGGTCGCGGGTCACCTGAATCAGATACATGTCGTAAGTGCCTCCTTGTATCTTCGACTTCTCCAGGTTGATCTGGTGGAAGGTGAACATAAATGCCAGCACACCGAAAAAAACCGCTCCGAGGAGCAACAGTTTTTGTTTCATGTCATTTTCCCCGCTGTATTATTGAATAGACATTGCATCATTTCCCGGAGAATATACATGTCCCGAAACGTTTTCGCAAATCGGGAAAAGGCATGTTCTCCGGAAAAGTTACGATTTTATATTTTTCCGGCTTCAGGAGTGTTCAGACACCCGTTCGGCGGGATTTTATGCTTCTTCGATCTTCCGTACAAAATACAGCGGATCTTTTTTCAGAGCGGCCAGCGCTTTTTCCCACATGTCCGGAACATCCATCAGGAAGCAGTCGGCCTGAAGGACTTTTCCCTGCCGCAGATGTTCGCCGTCCATGAGGGCTCCCAGCCTCTCATACATCTGGGACCAGCCCTTGAAGTTGTGGCGGCGGACCCTCATTTGGGTTTCGGCGCCGTCCGGCAGGAGAATGCGGTAGTCGACCGGCTGGTCCGTGAAGAGGTAAGGCGGTTCCACCAGTTCCTCGACCGCGTGCATGGAGGTGTTCGGATGAATCCCGCATCCGATGAACAGAATCTTCCCGCCCGTTTCGCGGAGTTTGCGGAACGGTGAATTCGGACCGCAGGGAGTGGTGTCCTTGCAGTGGTCTCCGAGCAGACGTTCCGCATTCTTTCCGACGCCGGAAACCGAATGGGTCGGACAGACGCTCCGGATCGTTCCGGGCCGTTTCCGGAAATATTCCGGGAGGGCGCCCACGCAGCACGGCGTGTTCAGCACGTCGAACACCGGATGATCGCGGTTGACATCCCGGTAGGATAGAGCCGGAAACAGCAGGGTGCCGTCCGGTCCCAGCGCTTCCAGAAGCCCGCGGATGACGGTTTCAGCTCCGCCCGGAACTTCCCCCAGCGAGCGCAGGGAGGAATGCACCAGAAGATTGTCGCTTTCCTTTACGCCCAGATTCTTCAGATCCGCCTTGATCCGCTCGATCGTTGAATCCATAAGGCTTCTCCCCGGTTCCTTGTTTTTTTCAGCGCAGGCCGACCGCTTTGCGGACTTCATCCAGCGTCTGTTCTGCCAGCAGATTGGCCCGTTCGGCTCCCTTGCGGAGAACGTCCTGAATATAATCCGGATTCTTCTCCAGTTCTTCGCGACGTTTGCGCATGGGAGCGAAATATTCCATGTAAGCTTCGAAAAGGGCCTGCTTGGCGTGTCCGTAGCCGAAGTTTCCGGCGCGGTAGCGGGCCGCGAGAGCCTCCGCCTGTTCCGGCGTGG
>CAYWZD010000808.1:0-1718 GCA_964462755.1 uncultured Victivallales bacterium
AAATTCTCATTCACACCAAGGAGAATGAAAAAAATGCTTTCGTCCCGTGAGATCATTTTCGCGAACCTGAATCATGAGTCCCCTCCCCGCTGCGGTTTTCATTTCGGCAACGGGCGGCTGAACGACTTCACCGGAGGCGGACCGGGCGAGCCTCAGTGTGTCCCGCCGAACCGACACATGGAAGGCGAATACGAACTCTACGATGACATGTGGGGAAACCACTGGCGGCGTCTTGTCTACGACGGCGCGCCGATAAAAGGGGAAGTCTTCCGGGGCGCCATCGAAGACTGGAGTGAACTGGGCCAGTTCCGTCCGCCTGTCTACGACCGGGCCAAAGCCGCCGACTGTTACCGGTCGGGCTTTGTCTCCGAACCGGACAAATTCAAGATAGCCGGGCTTCCGGGATGGATCTTCAACGACGCCCGCTACATCCGCCGGATGGACAACTATTTCATGGACATGGCGCTGTATCCGGAGGAGCTTCACAAGCTCCACCGTCTCATTGCGACCGTGTATGAGACTCTGATTCTCGCCGCGGGCGACGCCGGAGCCGACGCCATCTTCTTCTGCGAGGACATGGGCACGCAGAAGGGACTTCTCTTTTCTCCGGACATGTGGAACGAATATTTCCGCGACCTCTATACGCGGCTTTTTTCCATCGCGCACGAAAAAGGCATCCGCGTGTTCATGCACTCCTGCGGGCGCAACACGGAGATCGTCGAATCCCTCCTGAAGGCAGGGGTCAACTGTTTCGACTTCGACCAGCCGACCGTCTATGATTTCGACTGGCTTTCAGGCCTGTTCCGGAAATACAAAGCGGCGCTTCATTCCCCCGTGGACATTCAGAAAATCCTGCCGACCGGGGATCGGGCTCTGATCGAAAATGAAGTCGAACGCATGAAAAAGGCCTTCGGCGGATTTCTGATTTTCAAAAATTACGGCGACCTCAAGGGAATCGGGGTCAAGCCGGAATGGGATCAATGGGCATATCGCAAAATCATAACTTCAGGAGAAGAAAAATGACGGATTACGAAGCACTCAAGACCGCGGTCATGAAGGGCCGCCGCAACGATGTCACCAACCTCGTTCAGGCCGCCATCAACGGACAGGAAGACCTTAATGCGATTCTGGACAAGGGAATGATCCCGGCCATGCGCGAAATCGGCGAGAAATTCTCGCGCAATGAGGCCTACGTGCCGGAACTGCTGATCGCCGCCCGCGCCATGCAGGCGGGGCTCACCCTCATCGAACCGCTTCTGGCCGCGTCCGGACGCCAGCCGCTCGGAAAGGTTGCTGTCGGAACGGTCAAGGGCGACCTCCACGACATCGGCAAGAATCTGGTGGCCATCATGCTCAAGGGCGCCGGTTACGAAGTCATCGACCTCGGCGTGAACTGTGACTGCGACAAGTTCAATGAAGGGTTCAAGCAGGGAGCCCAGGTCATTGCGTGCAGCAGTCTCCTGACCACCACCATGCCTTACATGAAGGACGTCGTGGACTTCTTCCGCGACAAGAATGTCAAGGTCATTATCGGCGGCGCTCCCGTAACCCAGGCTTATTGCGACAAGATCGGCGCATCCGGGTACAGCGAAGACGCCAGCGGCGCGGTCCGCCTGGTCGATTCCCTCCTTAAAACCGCCTGAAAAAAGGGAACAATGTCATGACGGGTATCGAACGGATTTCCCGGCAGCTCAAACGCCAGAGCGTCGACCGGATCG
>CAYWZD010000809.1:0-1711 GCA_964462755.1 uncultured Victivallales bacterium
TTCAAATACAAGCCGGACGATCAGGACAAGTCCCTTCTGTATTATGACATTTCCGACTACCCCGGACTCGCCCGTTCCGTGGAAGGCAAAATTCTGGACGGCATCATCCATCTGGACGACTTCAACGACCGCTCTCTCCGTTTCCTTGCGAAAGCAGGCATTCCGACCCTCTCCGCCTGCGGGCTTCCTCTTTCCGAAAACAGCGTTTCCTACGATCTGGGAGACATCCTCCGGCGGATGTGCGTCCGGATGAAAAATATGAATGTGAAGCGTCCGGCTCTGGTTTCGGTCAAAGCCACGGAAGATCACATCGATCCGCTCTTTCTGGAATATACCGGAGGCAAGGGAATCGTCATTTCCAACGAAATCTTCGCGGACGGCAGCCGTTTTATTGAAAAATTCATGGCTCTCCCGGAAAAGAAACGTCCCGACATCATTCTGTATATGGATGACATTCTCGCCCAGTCCATCACGTCCAGACTGGTATTCCTTCTGCCCCGCGAACAGCTTCCCAAAGCCGTGATTTTCCGCAGCAGACAGCTCCGCGCCACCTTCGCCGTTGAAAATCCGGCATTCTTCAATATGGATCTGGATCACTTCGCCGCACTGATCGTCAATACGCTTATGAAAAATGTAAAAATCGGCAATATCCGCATCGGACGAATCTGCTACCGTCCGGAGGAAGAGCCGGAAGTCTCTTTGAAACAGACAGCAGACTTGGTTATCGGAGTCGGACAAAATGAAAATGAATAGAGGAGGAACTGGATCATGAAAATCGAAATTCGCCGTATCAATCAATTCACGCTGATTGAACTTCTGGTAGTCATTGCAATCATTGCGATTCTGGCAGGAATGCTTCTGCCCGCGCTGAACCGCGCAAGAGCTTCCGCCCGCGGCATCGCTTGCCTCTCCAACGTCAAACAGCTTTACAATTACTGGACCCTTTATGCCGGCGACAACAAGGAATTCATCCTGAACGTCTACCGGAAAGACGCCTTTTCAGCTCCCGGAATCCCTGCTCACTGGGGAGAACAGATCCTTTTCGAATACTTCAACATCCGTTCCGACAAAAACACCGCAACCACCTCAAAACTCTTTCTGTGTCCCGAGGACAACAAAAAGAACGGCATCTACGTGAACATCAAGATGATTCCATTCTCCTACGCCTATAACAATGCATGCGACTACGAAACGTTCACGCTGGCCTGCGGGTCGCCCCCGTTCTACAAACTTTCCCAGAAGAACGCTTTCCCCGACAAGACGATGCTGTTCGGCGACCACTGGAAACGTTTTACGCCGACCGCAAATGTGCTGGACAAAATCCGTTTCTCCTACGGGCGTGACATCGGAGTCTACCGCGCCCATTCGGGCGGGATGAATGCGGTGTATCTCTCCGGCAACGCCCGGATCGCCAACAGCGCATGGTGGCATGCGGTCTGCTGCAACAACGACCTCTGGAATGCCCCCAGCTCCGCCTGGATAGGAGAAAGGTTCAACTGATGAAAAAAGCAAAACGGATTCTTCTCCTGCCGCTTCTCGTTTTTTACGGAACCCTCTGCGCCGGACTGCCGCTGAGTTCGAACGGAAAAACGCCTTATGTCATCGTCAAAAGCGCCGATGCGACGGAAGCCGAATCGTTCGCCGTTTCCGAGCTGAGTTCATATATGAAACGGATCACCGGGGCAGACTTCAGAATCGTGGAAGACAAGGC
>CAYWZD010000810.1:0-1710 GCA_964462755.1 uncultured Victivallales bacterium
TCCGGATTCCCGACAAGCCGGGACTCGGGATCGAAATCAACGAGGAAGTCATCCGGAAGCATCCTTACCAGCCCCGGAACCTCCGCCACTACACTGGAACCCTGACCGACATCCGCCCGAAAGGCGACACCGTCTATTACTTCAAAGGAATCTCAAAATGAATCTGTTCGAATTCATACGGCAGGAAAAATTCATCGCGATCGCCCGGGGAATTCCGGAAGATCGGATTCTCCATTGTGCGGAAGCGGCGGTCCGGGCGGGCGTGAAACTGCTGGAAGTCACGTTCGACCCGTCCGATCCGGAAACGCTGGAAAAAACGCCGCGCATGTTGAAGAATCTGCGGTCCCGTTTCGAAGGAGTCCTGCACCTAGGCGCGGGCACGGTCCTGAACACGGAAGCGGTCCGGGCGGCTCGTCAGGCGGGTGCGGAGTATATTCTCTCCCCGAACACGGATGAAGCCGTCGTTGCGCTCACCCGCGAACTCGGAATGCTCCCGATCCCGGGCGCATATACGCCGTGCGAAATTGCGCACGCATGGGAATGCGGAGCCGGAATCGTCAAGATGTTTCCGGTGCTTCCGGGCGGACATTCTTACGCGAAGGTGGTCATGAGTCCGCTTTCGCACATTCCTTTTCTGGTGACCGGCGGAGTCACGCCGGAAACCGTCGCGGACATGCTCTCGACCGGCGCGTGCGCTCTCGGAGCGGGCGCCTCGATCTTCCGTCCGGAGCTGGTCCGCGATCATCATTATAAAGAAATAGAAGCGCTGGCCGCCGAGCATCTGAAGGCACTGGGGGAAAGCAGAGGAGTATGAATCATGGCAGACAACATTCAAGGAAAAACGGCTCTGGTGACCGGTTCTTCGCAGGGCATCGGAAAAGAAATCGCCCGCGAACTCGCAAAACAGGGATGCCTTGTGCTGGTGAATGGAGCCCACAATCCGGACAAGGTCCGGAACGTCTGCGAAGAAATCCGCGCGGACGGCGGAAACGCCAAGGAGTTTCTCTGCGACATCTCCAGTGAAAATGAGCTCCGGGAAAAGCTCCGCGGAGTCCCGCCCGTGGACATTCTGGTGAACAATGCGCGGCTGGACCCTTATCAGCGTCCGGACGGGCTCTCCGAGGGGGAATGGTTCGAACGGCTGCTTCATGTGAACCTGACCGGAGCCTACCTTGCGATCCTCGCGGTTTCGGAAGGCATGAAGGAACACCGCTGGGGACGGATCGTCAACATATCATCGGTTCAGGCACATGTAGCGGTGCCGCCGAAGATGATCCCGTATGCCGTATCCAAGCTCGGACTCCATGCGCTCACCCGCTGTTTCGCCCTCGAACTGGGCAATTACGGCATCACGGTCAACACGGTCGCGCCGGGAATGGTCGTCACGGAAAATATTCACAAACGTCTCACGGAGGAACAGATCCGTCAGAAGCTCGAACGCTTTCCCATTCACCGGGCGGCAAGCGCCGATGAGGTTGCCGAGTGTGCGGTGAACACCCTGCGGTGCGGCGCAATGACCGGTGAAACGGTCAATATCAACAGCGGATTTCACTTCCCGGCCTAGGCCCCGGACGGCATATAATATAAATTCACTGTTTTTCAAGGATCATGACGGTTCCGAAGAGCCGCTGTGATCCTTTTTTCCGTACAGGTTCAAAAAAAACTCCAAAAAAATCATTTTTTTTGAAAAAAAAGCTTGCAAAAGGAGAA
>CAYWZD010000811.1:0-1710 GCA_964462755.1 uncultured Victivallales bacterium
AGCTTTTCGTAGGCTGCCAGAATGGCTTTTTCCGTTTCCGCCCAGCCGAGGCAGGGATCGGTCAGGGAAATTCCCGGAATCATCTTCCCGGTGGAAACGATGTCCTGACGGCCGGTCTTGATGTAGCTTTCAATCATGGCTCCGCAGATGGCGGACTGCCCGTTGTTGATCTGGGCGACCACATCCTCAAGGATTTTCGGCTGGAGGATCGGGTCGCGCAGCGAGTTCGCGTGACTGCAGTCGATCATCACCGACGGCACGAGATTGAGCTTTCTCATCAGCTCGACCGTGTAGGCGACATTTTCGGAACCGTAGTTGGGCAGATGCTGGCCGCCGCGGAGAACCACATGACAGCAGTAATTGCCCTTGGTCCGGAACACGCCGGTCCTGCCGTCGCTGATCACGCCGAGGAAAGAATGTTTCGCACGGGCCGTCCGGATGGCGTCCACCGCCACGTGGATGGAACCGTCCGTGGCGTTCTTGAACCCGACCGGCATGGAAAGACCGCTCGCCAGCTGGCGGTGGGTCTGCGACTCCACGGTCCGGGCGCCGATCGCCGCCCAGGAAACGAGGTCCGCAATGTACTGGGGAATGATCGGGTCCAGAAATTCGGTCGCGGCGGGGAGTTCCATCCGCACGAGCTCCAGCAGCAGTTTGCGGGCTTGGCGCACGCCCTTCTCGATGTTGAAGGACTGGTTGAGGTCGGGGTCGTAGATCAGGCCCTTCCAGCCGATGGTGGTCCGGGGCTTTTCGAAGTAGGCGCGCATCACCAGCATGATCTTGGAGGAAATCTTCGCCTGAAGCTTCTTCATGGCGGAAGCGTATTCCAGCGCGGCGGGAATGCTGTCGACGGAACACGGTCCGGCGATGACGAGAATCCGTTTATCCTTGCGCAGGATGATGGATTCGATTTCCTTGCGGAAACGGTAGATCGTATCCTCCTCCACGAACGAGAGGGGAAGTTCTTCCTGAATTTCCTGCGGCGTCGGCAGGGGATACTGTTTTTCGATATTGACGTTTGAAACTTTGCTCATTTCGAGATCACCTTTTCCAGAGAGTCAATGGGAATAGTTTGACGGGAGCCGTCCGACATGGATTGCAGCACCGCGCTGCCTGATTCCAGTTCCGAGTCCCCTATGATAAAGACATATTTGGCTTTCAGCCGGTCGGCCGAACGCATCTGCGATTTCATGCTTTTTTCCTCGCACTCGAGCGCGGCGGAGATTCCCCTGCGACGCAGCGAGTCCGCGAGTTTCCGGTTGGCGCCGAGCGCATTCGCTCCCAGCGAAACCAGATACAGGGTCGGCCCCGAAACGGTTTCCTTCGGAACGTTCATCGCATCCCGCACCATCAGGAGTCGCTCCATTCCGGCGGCGAACCCGACTCCGCATACGGGCCGGTTCAGACCGGGAAGATTCAGCTCATACCGTCCGCCGCCCGCGATGGCGTTCTGTCCGCCCAGCCCGGTGTGGGTCAGTTCGAAAACGGTGTGGACATAATAGTCGAGTCCGCGAACCAGTCTTGGCTCCACGGTGAAATCGATGTTCAGGTCCGTCAGGATCGAGCAGACCCTGTCGAAATATTCCCGCGACGGCGCGGCGAACAGCGAAGCGGCGTCCGGAGCGTCCGCGATATGCTTCTGGCATTCCGGCTGTTTGCAGTCCAGAATCCGCCAGACGTTCCGTCCCAGACGGTTCCGGCAGTCTTCGC
>CAYWZD010000812.1:0-1708 GCA_964462755.1 uncultured Victivallales bacterium
AAAATGCCGGAGCTCCAGGTCGAAGCAAACAGCGCGGCCTACAGAGACATTTACGGACAGGACATTCCCTGGGTGGAGGAAACCCTCAAGATCGAACAGCCCGGCAACCTGTGGGAATACATCGACCGCACGCTGATCCGGCATCTGTATGACGCCATCCGGAACGGCATTCCATCTCCCGTCAAAAACAGCGACGCATTCGAAACGGTGAGAATCATGCAGGAAGTGAAGAAACAGAATCCGCAATTCCCCTGGATCCAATGAGAGGCGCCATATGAAACTATCCTTTCTCAACAAACCGTATCCGGTCATTACCGGAATCTTGGCGGGGCAGACCCCGGAAGAGCTGATGGCCGAAAGCAGAAATGCGGAGTTCGACGGGGCACATGGAATCGCCGTCGATCTGTATGACTTGAAGCCGGAATTCCGGAATGCGGATTCCCTCAAAGCCGTCATCGATTCCGTAAGTCTGCCGTTCATGTTTTACTTTTACCGCAACGACCAATGGGGCAAACCCACCGACGAAGAACGCCAGAAAGTGATGTTTTCCGCCATCGACGCCGGAGCTTCCATGATCGATGTGATGGGGGACTTGTATGATCCGTCCCCCATGGAGATCACGCACAACAAGAAAGCGATCGACAAGCAGAAACGCCTCATCGACAAAATTCACGCGAAGGGAGCCGATGTCGTGATGTCGTCGCACATGCCGGCCTGCGCACGGACCGCGGAACAAGTGCTGGAACATTTGCAGGAAGTGGAAAAGCGCGGTGCTGACGTCGTGAAAATCGTGACGGGCGTCAATACGGCGGAAGAACTCGCCGAGGCGTTCCGCACCACCCTGCTTCTGAAACGCGAGCTGAAAAAACCTTTCATTCATCTCTGCGGCGGAAAATTCAGCCGTCCGCACCGCTTCATGGGACCGGCCCTCGGCGTGTCCATTCTGTTCGCCGTTTCCCGTTACAATCCGCGTTACCCCGGTCTGGGGCAGCCGACCATCCGGGCCATGAAGGCGGTTCTGGACAACCTTCACTGGGACATCAATGAAATTGCAGAATAAAAAAATGAAACAAATAAAAACAGGCCTGAAGGAGATATAACGACATGAATCAGCAAAAAAAAGTTCTGGTCCTCGGAGCGACCGGCGCGATGGGGCAGCATCTGGTTCCGCTTCTCGCGGAGGCGGGATATCAGGTGGACGCCGTTTCCCTCGATGACAGCAGGAGCATCCATCCGAATGTGAACTGCATCAAGGCCAACGCCAAGGAAAGGGACGTCCTCCGTCGGTTCCTTGAAAACGGATACGACGGTATCGTCGATTTCATGATTTATCCCACAAGCGAACTGGCCGGCGTCCTCCCCCTGCTCCTCGATCACACCGGACACTACATCTATCTTTCGAGTTACCGGATCTACGACAACAAGGAACACCCCATCCGGGAGACCTCCCCCCGCCTGATCGATACCGCGGACGACCTCATCCTCCGCAATTCCGACGACTATTGCATCTACAAGGCACGCGGAGAAAACATCCTTCACGCCCTGCCCCGCAGGAACTGGACGATCATCCGTCCGGCCGTCACCTATTCACGGATGCGTTATCAATTGGTGACACTGGATTCCAACGACACCGTGGGACGCGCTTTCGCGGGCAAGACGGTCGTCCTGCCGGAACAAGCCCGGAATATTCAGGGGACCATGAGCTGGG
>CAYWZD010000813.1:0-1703 GCA_964462755.1 uncultured Victivallales bacterium
CCTGCGGCATCGAGAACGGGTTGTGGCTGAAGATAACGGCCCCGGTCTCCTCATCCAGCTCGAACATCGGAAAATCGACGATCCAGCAGAATTTGAACACATGCGGATCGATCAAACCCAGCTTGCGGCCAAGCTCCGTGCGGACCTGTCCGCCGATCTCGACCACTTTCGCCTCCTTGTCGGCCAGGAAGAACATCACATCGCCGGTCTGGACGCCCCCCATCTCGCGCAGCTTTGCCAGTTCGTCGGCACTCATGAATTTCACGATCGGGCTCTTCTCGCCCTCGGGAGCCCAGATGATATACGCCATTCCCTTCGCGCCGACGCTTTGGGCGAACGCGATCATGTCGTCATAGAACTTGCGCGGCTGTGCCCCGCCGATTCCCGGAACCTTGATCGCCCGGACAACGCCCCCGTTCTTGACCGCCTGGGCGAATGCGTTGAAGCCGCTGGTCGCGAAGACCTCGGAAACATCGATCATCTGGAGAGGATTCCGCAGATCCGGCTTGTCGGAACCGTATTTGAACATGGCTTCCCGATACGGAATCCGCACGAACGGAGCGGAATCGACGGTCTTTGTGCTGAACTTCGTGAAAATATGGTGAATCAGCTTTTCGAGAATCGCGAAAATATCGTCCTGCGTCACGAAACTCATTTCGATGTCCAGCTGATAAAACTCGCCGGGCGAACGGTCCGCACGGGCATCCTCGTCACGGAAACAGGGAGCGATCTGGAAATAGCGGTCGAACCCGGCCACCATCAGAAGCTGCTTGAACTGCTGGGGAGCCTGAGGAAGCGCATAGAACTGTCCGGGATGAAGACGGCTCGGAACCAGAAAGTCGCGGGCGCCTTCGGGAGAGCTGCTGGTCAGGATCGGGGTCTGATATTCCAGAAATCCCATCGCGGTCATTTCCTTGCGGATTTCCGCAATCACCCTGGAACGGAGGATGATGTTCTCATGAAGTGTCTCGCGACGGAGATCCAGGAACCGGTATTTGAGACGCAGCGCCTCGGGAGCCGCCTCCTCCTTGGCGATCTGGAAGGGAAGGACTTCCGCTTCGCCCAGAATTTCCATTTCCTGCGCCGCCACTTCGATCTCCCCGGTAGACAGCTTCGGATTCACGGTTTCGGGAGTCCGGGCTACGACAAGACCAGTGAAGCAGACTACGGTTTCGACGCGCCAGCGGTCCAGTTCCTGATAGAAACTCATTTTCGGATCGATGACGATCTGGGTTTTGCCGTAATGGTCGCGCAAGTCGATGAAAATGACGCCGCCATGGTCACGGACGCTGTGAATCCATCCGGACAGACGAACGGTCGCTCCCACATCCTCTTTCCGCAGGGCGCCGCAAGTATGCGATCTGAACGTATGCATTAGATTTCACTCCTGAAATTGGTTGTTGCCAATGAATAAAAACATATTAATATAACACGCATTGAGGATTTTTCCCGTCCGGAGTCCAGAAAATTGCCGTTATTTTTCAGAAAAGGGAGTGTTTTTTTTCTGCCGTGCTTGATTTTTTGACTTTTGCCTGTAAATTCCAGAGGTCGTAATTCTGTATTGTACAGCCACATTTGCAATGGATTGCGGGTTTTCATCCGGAAAAGGCCTGTCCGTATTTTCAGACATCCGGGCGATTAGCTCAGTTGGTTAGAGCGTCACGTTTACACCGTGAATGTCGGGGGTTCAAATCCCTCATCGC
>CAYWZD010000814.1:0-1703 GCA_964462755.1 uncultured Victivallales bacterium
CTTATGATGTTCTTTTCATGCGTCCGCGCCATCGCTGGCGGAAACTGTATGCGGATCTCTGGAGCGAGGTGGCCGGATGTTCCCGGGAGACCGTAGAACAGGCATTCGACCAGGTGTTTCCCGAGCGCCTGAATCCCTCCGGGGGAACGAATCCGGAAGAGGCGGTCCGCAGAGCGCTGGAATGGCATGAAAAGTCAGGGGTGCTCCGGTCTGCAGACGGTTTGCTCGGGATGTTCGAGATGATCCGCTCCAACGACCTCGGCGTCCGTTCGAACCTGCGGACAGACAGTGAACTGCTTACCGGTGCGTTCTTTGCGATGGCCGGGAGGCACTTCCAATCTGAACGTCTTGTGGAAACCGGATGCAATCTTGCCGATTTCCTGCTGGACCGCGGCATTCAGAAACCCGACGGCTTCTTCAAATGGTTCGACAACAAGGAGCAGGTTTATTCCTCGGATTCTGCCCGGGACGGTCTGGCGATGGTGAATCTTTACAAGTGCACCGGAAACGCTCGGTATATGGAGTCCGCCCTTGCTCTGGCGGAGGCGTTTCTCCGATGGCTGGAAAAAGACGGTCTCTGCTGTGGATGTTTCCGGATGGAAGACGGATATGCGGGCAGCAATTCCAACGACAATCCTGTCTTTTATGGGGAAATGGTGTCGTTCCTGCTTCAGCTGAAGGAAGAGAAATACCGTGCGGCGGCCCTCCGGATCATTGAACGGATCGGGGAGAAGTTCCCGGATGTGGCCCCGTTCGGGTTTTCCGATAATTTCACCTACAGCCGTTATCTGCTGATGCTCGCCTGCGCCCAGGTCCGGACGGATCGGGATTTTTCCGGCAGAATTACGCGTGTCCTCGACTTTTTCGAGAAACAGCAGCATCCGTCGGGCGGGATCATTGAATGCGCCATCCGTCTGGAGGATCACGCGGAAGCCGGTGTCGCGATCGGCGACGGCAGCGACAGCATCGCCGATCTTCTCTACTGCAACAATATCGTATTCTGCGCGCTGTCGGTGTTGCGGCGTCTGCCCCCGGCTCATCCGGAAAGAGAACGCGCGGAACGGATGTATCAGACGCTGAAACGCTTCCTGCTCCGCATTCAGATCCGGAGCGGCGACCCGCGTTTCGACGGTGGCTGGATGCGAGGTTTCGACATGGACAATGGGGATTATTACGGTCTGAACAAGGACCTCGACTGGGGCGCCTATTGCATCATGGCGGGATGGATGACCGGTTTCATTCCGCTCGTTCTTCTGGAAGACCTCGGCGCGCCGCCGTTTTTCATTGCGCCCGACTGATCCTGCCGCACCGCGATGCGCTCCGGTCGGAAAAAAGACTCGCGCACTCTTGCTTTTTGGCGGAAGATGGAATATATTACGGGTTGCAATCTTCAACCAATCACAGGAGAAAACATATGGGAAAGACAACTGCGCAAAAGATTTTCGAAGCTCACCGGATCGACACACCGGCCGAAGGTGTCTCCGTGCTTTCCCTGGACAGGGTTTTCTGTCATGAGATTACGACCCCGATCGCGATCAATGATCTGGTTGAAAAAGGCAAGGACCGCGTGTTCGACGTCTCCAAAATCAAGGCGGTCATCGACCATGTCACCCCCGCCAAGGATTCCAAGACCGCCGAGCAGGGCAAGACGATGCGCGAATGGGCCCGCCGCCACGGAATCAAGGATTTCTTCGACATCGGCG
>CAYWZD010000815.1:0-1701 GCA_964462755.1 uncultured Victivallales bacterium
TTCATCGCGCTGGCGCTGCTGCTGGCGGTCTGCATGATTTCCAACGAGAGCTTCCGCAGTCCGCAGAACCTGATCAACATCTCCCGTCAGGTGGCCTGCATGGGCATTGCCGCGCTGGGCATGACCTTCGTCATCATCGCCGGGGGAATCGACCTCTCCATCGGGTCGCTGCTCGCGCTGGCGGGAGTGTCCGGCATTCTGGTCATGGGAAAAATCTCCGATCCGGGGCTCGCCCTCTGCGCCGCACTGACCGTATCGGTCGGAATCGGAGTGCTGGGCGGCGTCCTGAACGGCGCTCTGGTTACGCTCGGAAAGATTCCCTCCTTCATCGCAACGCTCGGAACCCTTTCGATCTTCCGCTCGCTGTCTCTGTACATGGCGGACGCCGGAACCCTGAGCAGTTCCAACGAGCTGTTCCGTTCCGCCGGAAGTCTCGCGTTTCTCGGACTTCCCCTCCCGACATGGTGTTTCCTTCTGCTGGCCCTCGTGTTCGGGGTCATCCTGAAACAGACCGCTTTCGGGCGTCACATTTGCGCAACCGGCGCGAACCCGAACGCCGCCCGGTATGCGGCCATCGACATCCGCCGCGTGCGCTTCGGCACCTATGTGCTCGCCGGACTTGCCGCCGGAATCGCGGCGTTCCTCTTCAGCAGCCGCCTGAATTCCATCAGTTCGACCGACGCCGGGCTTTCCTATGAGCTCGACGCCATCGCCGCCGCCATCATCGGCGGCACCGCCATGAACGGCGGACGCGGCTCCATCGCGGGAACGGTCGCGGGCGTTTTCATTCTCGGCATCATTTCCAACGCCCTCGACATGTGGGGCGCTCCGGTCAACCTTCAGGGACTGGTCAAGGGCCTGATCATCATTATAGCGGTTCTGATTCAACGACAAAATAACGAGTAAGGAAAGGGGTTTTCATGAAAAAGTTTCTGGCTGTTCTCTCCTTTGCCGTTTGTGCGGCGGCTCTTCTCTGCGGTGCGGGATGCGGCAAATCTCCCGAAAAAATCAAGATCGGAGTCTCCATCCCCAGCGCCGATCACGGCTGGACCGGCGGCGTCGTCTGGTGGGCCGAACAAGCCAAGAAGGACCTCGAAAGCAAGGACCCCAAGATCGAAATCATCCTCTCGACCGCCAAGGATTCGGCCGAACAAGTCAACAAGATCGAAAACCTCATCGTGCAGGGGGTGAAGGCCGTCGTGGTGCTCCCGCAGGAGCCCGCGCCCCTGACCGGCGTCTGCGAACAGCTCAAGAAGAAGGGAATCTATCTGGTCGTGGTTGACCGCGGACTCCAGAAAGACGTTCAGGACCTTCTGGTCGTGGGCGACAACCGCGAATTCGGACGCCGCTGCGCCGAGGAAATGGCAAAACGCCTGAACGGCAAGGGTGAAATCCTGATCATGGAGGGCATCCCGTGCGAAGTGAATTCCATGCGCGTGGACGCCTTCCGCGAAGTCATGAAGAACCATCCGCAGATCACTGTCCTGGAATCCCAGTCCGCTTCCTGGAGCACCGAAAAGGGCCTCAAGCTCATGGAAAACTTCCTCCAGAAATACAAGAAGATCGACGCGGTCTGGGCCGGCGACGACGATGTCCTGATCGGCGCACTCAAAGCCTATGAGGAGTCCAAACGCAAGGACATCCAGTTCTTCATCGGCGGAGGCGGTTCCAAAACCATCGTCAAGAAGGTGCTCGACAACA
>CAYWZD010000816.1:0-1700 GCA_964462755.1 uncultured Victivallales bacterium
TGGTTCAATTTCTTCCGAGAGTTCAATGGCGATATCCTGCGTGTTTTTCGGAAGATAAAGATATGGCTTCCGAAGCTGGTCCTTGTAAAGATACAGGGCGCACTGTCCGGGGTGGATCCCGGCGTCGAGTTTGCGGGAGGGCGTGACGCTGAACCAGTGGTCCCAGCATCCGGAAACCGCCAGCCGATAGGTGCCTTTCGGGCTGGAGGGCGGGGCGGAAAGTGTCACGGTCTGTGGCTTGATCTTTCCGGGATCGTCCAGAAGCGGCGAACGCTTTTTGCCGGGAATTTTTCCGCCGGGCGAGTTATGACGGTGATATTCCCTGTAGCGGAAGTCCATGAAAAGATCGCTGACGCCATCCTTATAGACATAATCGTTCTTCACTACGCCGTCGTCCTGGACGAACTTGCGCTCAACGATTTTTCCGTCCGGATCGACCAGAAACAGGAACGCGGGACGTGCTCCCTCCAAATAGACGTTCATGTCGCGCACGTCCACGGAGAGAGTGAAGCCGCCGCCCGTGCGGTCATACAGATAAAAAGTCATGTTTTCGCGCGGTCGCCAATACTTCCCCGGACCGAGGATTTCAGAGTCGGCGGCAAGGATTCCGGCGGCAGTCAGCAGAGCGGCAATGCAGGCTCTTTTCATTCAGCATCTCCCGTAATGGTGTATCCCATCTGAAGTTTTGCATTCGGTTTGAGCGGCTTCCCGAAGTGGATTCGAAGGGAAGCTATTTCCTGCCCGTAAAGGTTCCGGGAAGGACCGAGCGAACAGAGGCGGGGGGAATCCAGTTTGAGAACCACCTGTCTGCCGAAGCGGACCGCTGTGGCAATGCCGGGCGTGGACGTATATGTGCCATCCACAAGGAATTCCATTTGGAAGGACGGTTTGTTTTTCAGGAAGGGGATTTGTTCATAGAGGTCGGCGAATGAGACTCCTGAGGGAATGTCGACAGTGATTTTCTGCCGGATTCCGGAGCCGAGGAATTCCGTGATACGCTCCCATTTCACCTTTTGGGCCTGGAAGAGAGTCCCCTTGGCGGAAAGAATGTTTCCTTGAAATCCGGCGGAGAAATCCCAGTAGTCGGGGAAGGCGATTTTCCCGTCGGGCAGGTCACTGCGGAGGAACTGACCGGAATTGCCGTCCCAGTTCATGCCGAGGACCAAAGCGCCGTAGCCCTTGAACCACAGGACGGAAAGGCCTTGCGTCTGCGTCCATTTGTAGACGGGGAGTTTCGGGTTTGCGGCGGTTTTGTAACGCTGGTTTTTTGTCCAATCCGGTGCGGTGCTTCCCATGTAGACGAAGGCATAATACGCGGGTCGGCGCACGGCAATGAACTCATTGTTGAAATTCTTTGTAAAGGATTCGTTCTTTTCGAAAGGAAGTTTTGCCTCCTCCTTGATTTTGGGATTCGGGAAACGGTAATCGGAAAGAAACGGACCGAACACCGCCGTAGCGTATCCGATCGCATTCGGATTGAGGCTGGAAGCAGGCGCAAGGAAATGGTCGAAATCCACTTTATCCGGACTCCCCGCATGCAGCACGGCGGCTTCGGGGAGGGTTCCTTTCAGAAGCGTGCGTCCCGCGCCGTATTGCGCATTGATCCATGAACCGGCTGTGCGATGTGAAAAGTTGCTGGCTCCGACTAGTGTCCTGTCAACATTGATTTTGTAACAAAATGGTGTATATTATCACGAACA
>CAYWZD010000817.1:0-1695 GCA_964462755.1 uncultured Victivallales bacterium
ATCGGCTACAATTCCACCTGCCGTCTGGAAAAACCCACCCGCGTGGGAACGGTCACGGCCGGCTATGCGGACGGGCTTCCGCTGGCGATCTCCAACCGCGGATATGTCCTCATCCATGGAAAAAAATGTCCGATTCTCGGGCGCGTCTCCATGGATTATACAACGGTTTCCCTGGAGGCGTTCGGAGACAATCCGCCGTCTCCGGGCGAAATTGTCACGCTGATCGGCGGCGCGGGGAAGTCCGCCGTCACGGTGGAAGACTGGGCGGCTATGAAAGGAACGCATCCCTATGATGTTCTCTGTTCCTTCGGCCCCCGGGTCGAACGGATTCATATCGGAAACGATGCTTGATTATATCAACTGTATACTGAAAAGGAGATTGATTACATGAAACATTCGCGTTTCACGGCAGTATTGTCGGCTTTTTTTACCGGAACGGTCGGCTTCCTGGCCGGCTGCATCAATGTCGAATATGTTTCCAAGACAGAGCTGCCCCCGCTGCCGGACGATGCGAAGGTCGTCGTCTATTATGACAAGACCCAGTTTCCCGTCCCGGAGAAGGAACGGATTCCCGTCGGGAGCGTGACCGCCAGCGCATCCACCTCCAGTTATACCCTCAGCGAGATCAAGGCACGGGTAATTGAAGTCGCGCGAGCCCACGGTGCGAATGCGATTCTTGTCATCTCCATCGATCACAAGAAGGAGGGAGAGGTCCGCAGCGACCAGGCGAAGAACGAGTCGGCTCCCACATGGAATCCGATCGACAACACTTCCACGGATTTTCAGCTGGAAAAGAGCCGCGATACCTATATGGGCGTGAAAGACCCGGATATTCCCATTTATCTGATCACTCTCAAAGCGGAACTTTTCCAGATTCCCGCTTCGTCGATCATCAAGGAAAATCCCTTCAAAAAGGAACCGGCCTCCCCGACCCGCCAGGAACCGGACATCCGCATCAACATCCGGTCCAATCTGGACAACAATGCTCCCCAGCCTGTCAACAATCCGGTCCAGTAACTCCGGAATTTTCCACTATCCACGCCGCGACGCAGCAATGCCCGCGGCTTTTTTCATGCGTAAGATGTAATGCCTATTTGCATTCTCAGGGACAGTAAAAGTCACATTGAGCTTAACGCATTCTTTGTATTCACCGTTTCGGGTAGGTTCGGCAGTCCCCTGCCGAACTGAAGGAAAAATTCAGTTCGCGACGGAGTCACGAACCTACCTCGGGCGGCAACCAATCAAGCAATCCTCCAAAAGACAGGAATGCTTAAAAAAGAAAAAAAACGGCGGGCATCGCTGTCCGCCGTTTTGGATTACGGGAAAAACGTCAGATCTTGAAATGAGCCTTGATCTTTTCGAGGACGCCCGGAACCGTGAAGCCGAATTTCTCGGCCAGCACTTTGTACGGGGCGGACGCGCCGAAATGATCCAGACCGATCGCAAGACCCTCTTCGCCGATGAACTTCTCCCATCCGAACGTGGTGCCGGCTTCGATGGAGACGCGTTTTTTGCAGTTCGGGGGAAGAACGGAATCGCGGTAGGCTTTGTCCTGCTTGAGGAAAAGTTCCCAGGAGGGCATGGAGACCACGCGGATTTTCTTGCCCATCTTGCGGAGCTCTTCGGCGGCGTCCAGCGCAAGATTGAGCTCGGAGCCGGTGCCGATGAGGATGTATTCGAAGCCTTCCTCGCAGG
>CAYWZD010000818.1:0-1692 GCA_964462755.1 uncultured Victivallales bacterium
CATTCAAGCGATTTCCGCTTCTCCCGGCGGAGACGTCCTTGAGAATATTTGCAGGAAGCAGGGAGAGGAGCGGACAGCGTACCATGGAGAGTTTACCGGGCGGCGGAAACGCCGGACCGCGACAGGAAATCCACCCGGATCTGGCGCAATCCTGGAAAAAGATTCTGCTGGTCATCTGGATTTCACAATTCATCGCACAGATCGGCTTTTCCTTCGCGTTGCCGTTTACCCCGTTCTATATCCAGAAAATGGGAGTGACCGGAAAATCCCTCGACTTCTGGGTCGCCGTCAGCGGAGCCGCACCGCCTTTGGCCATGATGATCTTCGCCCCGATCTGGGGGTATCTGGCGGACAAGTTCGGACGCCGTAAAATGCTGCTGCGATCCTACATCGGCGGCGTGACCGTGCTGGTCCTGATGGGATTCTGCAGGACCCCCCTGAGCTTTGTTTTCCTGCGCCTGCTGCAAGGGGCCCTTTCCGGAACCGTCTCCGCCGCCCAGACGCTGGTGGCGACCCATACCCCGGACGATCATAACGGATTTGCTCTCGGCGCCCTCAACAGCGCGGTTTATTCGGGCGTGCTGGCTGGTTCCTTCATCGGCGGTATTTTCGCGGACGTCTTCGGATATCGCGTCGCATTTTTCACAGGTGGCGTCCTGCTGCTGGTTCCGGTGATTCTGATCCTGTTTTTCATCCAGGAGCATTTCGCCCCGCTGATGAACCTCAACCGCGGCTTCTTCAGCTCCATCATTCCCAAGCGCAGACATCTGGTTCTGGCGCTTCCCATTCTGATTCTGATGGGAATGGTGATGTTCGCCCGGCAGTTCGACATTTCCTTCATTCCGCTTTTCGTGCAGGCCCTTCACGGCTCGATCGACGGCGCTTCCATCTGGACGGGCACCCTTTCCGCGGTGGCCTGTTTCGGAAGCGTCCTTTCCGGTTTCCTGCTGGGGTATCTGGCCGACCGGTATCCGCCCGGCAAACTGGCCGTCATTTCCGCGCTTCTGGCGGCGGTTTTCATGTTTACCCTGACCTTCGCCCACAGCATGCTGTATCTCTTCTGCGGACGGTTCCTGATGGTCTTCATGACCAGCGGTCTGGACCCCGCCCTTCAGATCTGGCTCTGCCGCAAGACCATTCCCCAGACGCGCGGCCTCATCTTCGGATGGGCGTCCTCGGTGCGCTCCTTCGGATGGTTTCTGGCGCCGCTGGTGGGCGGCATGGTGACGGCCCATTTCGGAATCCGCGCCCTGTTCGTGGTCGGACCGATCTTCTTCCTGATCGTCATGTTTGCGATGATGCGGATCGTGAAGCGTTTCCCGGAACGCGAGGACGCCTGATGGAATGCCGTGAAAATTGCGGAGCCTGCTGTATCGCACCCTCTATTTCGAGTGTGATTCCGGGAATGGAGGACGGCAAAAAGGCATCCGTTCCATGCATCCACCTGACCTCCGACTTGCAGTGCGCCATCTTCGGAAAGCCGGAGCGCCCGGAAGTCTGCTCGTCGCTGCGTCCGTGTGTGGAAATGTGCGGCCGTAACCGGGATGAGGCGATGCGCTATCTGGAAACTCTCGAAAACGAGACGGCCCCCTGAATGCTTTTTGTGTTTCCCTGACAGAACGAATCAGGCGTCCAGCTTCTCCGTGAGGAGCTTGAGGACCGTCTGGGGATTGGCCTTGCCGCGGCTGGCCT
>CAYWZD010000819.1:0-1685 GCA_964462755.1 uncultured Victivallales bacterium
TTCCCTCCCCTTCTGCTCACCCGCAGAGGGTGCAGGCGGCGAGACCGCCCCGGGAGGTTTCCTTGAAGGCGGGAGACATGCATTTTCCGGTCTGAAGCATGGCCTCGACGACTTCGTCGAAACTTACCTTCTGCCGGGCCGGATCGCTGACCGAGGAGATCAGCGCCGCATTGAACGCGGTCACCGCGCCGATCGCGTTGCGTTCGATGCAGGGAATCTGAACATAGCCGTCCACCGGGTCGCAGCTCAAACCGAGATGGTGCTCCAGCGCGATCTCCGCCGCACAGCCGACCGCGGCGAAGGAACCTCCGTTCACTTCGGCAAGAAGCCCGGCGGTCATTGCCGCCGCCACGCCGATCTCGCCCTGACACCCCACTTCCGCGCCGGAAATGCTGGCATTGTGCTTCGCGATCATGGCGATCAAGGCGGCGATCAGCATCCCGTCCAGCAGTTTTCTGGTTTCGACACCGCGGATGTTCCGGAGAAAATAAACGACGCCGGGCATCAGGCCCGCCGAACCGGACGTCGGCGCGGTCACGACCCGATGACCTGCCGCGTTCTCCTCCGCGGCCGCTAGGGAAAAGGCGTCCAGCAGCACCAGAAAACGTTCCTCGGGAATTCGCGCCATGGCCTTGGCGTAAACCGCCGCCGCGCGCCGCTGAAGCCGGATCGGACCGGGCAGGACGCCTTCGGCTTTCAATCCCCGTTCCACCGCTTCGCACATGACATTCAGAAGAATTTCCAGTTTCGCATAGATTTCAGCCTCGGAAAGACCGCTCAGCGCGCTCTCATTGGCAAGGATCACTTCCCGAGGGGACATTGAATATTTTTCGGTCAGCCGTACAAATGAATCGAAATTGCGGTAACGGTACGGCACCGGATTGACTTCCGGCGGAGCATCGCCTTCCCGCTGGATGAATCCGCCCCCGACCGAATAATAGGTCTCCTCTGCGAGACTCTCGTTTTCTTCGGAAAACAGATGGAAAACCAGCGTATTGCTGTAGGGAAAATGATTTTTCGCCGTGTTGAAGCGAATGGACTTTCTGGAGAAAACCGCTGTCCGCCCGGCAAAGCGCGCGGTATATACCGTGTCCGGGTCCGAAAACATGTCGGACAGTTCATCCACCGGGCAAGTATCGGGAGTCTCTCCCAGCAGTCCCATCCCGACGGCGCGGTCCGTGCCGTGACCTTTTCCGGTCAGGGCAAGCGAACCGAACAGCTCCGCCTCGATGTGGTGCGCCCGGTCCAGTTGGTCCGCCGGGAGCTCCGCCAGACGTTTCAGGAAATCGCACCCCGCCTTCATCGGGCCGATGGTGTGGGAGCTGGACGGGCCGGGTCCCACCTTGAAAATGTCGAACAGACTCGTTTGAATGCAGTTCATTTTTGGAACACTCCGTTCAGGTCGTTACAGAGATGGGTTTCCCACGATTTGCTTTCCACGTTCAGCGCCAGCGTCCTTTCGATCGTCAGTCGGTTGGAAAAACAGAAATACGAAATTGCCAGCAGGGAGAAAAGATACGTGTCAAACCCGATCGGCTTCAGGATTCCGTCCGAAACCGCCCGGTCGAAAATTTTCCGGAGCGACTCGTTCTCCTCCTTGCGGACCGGATCGAGCACCCGGACGCAGTCAGGACCTTCGAGGTTGGCCCAGGAAAGAAGACGCCAGAAATAAGGATGGGCCGCAT
>CAYWZD010000820.1:0-1682 GCA_964462755.1 uncultured Victivallales bacterium
GGGGGACGATCTTCTACCGCGGTTTCCGCGACGGAAAGCAGATCATGGAAAACACTCTTCCATGCGAGGCAATCCGTATCCCGGCCGCACACACACCGAAAAATTTCAAGCTGTTGTTCGGACTGGATTATTCTCTCTGGAAGAATTATCCGCAGTTCGAAAAGAACATGAGACATCTCGGCTTCAACGGATTCTGTTTCAACTACAATATTCCCAATAAAGTCGTTTCCCCGGATCAGGTCCGTGAAATGAACCGCGAGTTGAAAAAAGCCGGATTCATGACCGCCATTATGGGAATCTTTTTTTCGCCCCCTTACTATCTGGCGTCGCCGGACAAGGGACGCGAATACAAGTCGATGGACGTTGACGGCAAGCCGGTGAACAGCTTTGACTTCACGGTTCGCGGCCCCTGGATGAAGGAAGTTTCGGAAAGTGCGGTCAGGAAAGGCCTCGACCTCGGATTCGACCTGGCCGTTTCCGACTATGAAGCCTATTTCGGAGGGGAGCGGATCAGCTTTACGCCCCGCACAATCGCCGCGTTCAAGGAATTCTTTACGAAAAAATATCCCGGCAAACCGTGGATCGAGCCTCTTGAGATCGCGAAAAATCCGGAAAAATATCCGGAACATCACAAAATATGGGTGAACTTCAAATGCGATCAGTATGCGTCCTATCTGGAAGAGGTGATCGGCGACGCCCGCAAGCTTACGGACAAAACCGCGATCGGCTGGTGCACCATCTCCGGAACGTCCGACGAATCCATCCGGATGGACAATCTTCAGGATACCGCGCGCTTCGCCTCGTTTCTGGACTGGAATATGCCGATGCTTTACAACAACCTCTACCGGACCATGCCCGGTTATCGGGGAGAGATCGAACTGTTCCAGACCCTGACCGCCGGGAAAAAAGCGCTGCTGGCTCCGACACTCACCATCGGCTTCTGGCAGGAAGGCAATCCCTTTCCCCCGGAACACTCCTTCTACATCCTGCTGGAAACCGCGATGCTGCAATGTCCGGGAGCCTACATTTTTCCCGGCTTTGCTGGCTCGGACAACCTCGGCGTAAAATATGTGAGCGAGGCGATGAATCTGATCGCTGAAATCGAACCGGTTCTGGAAGGCGCGAAGCGCACCCGCGGTCCGGTCACGGTTTCCGACGCCCGAAATGCCGCGCTCCGGCTTCCCGTCCGGGTTCAGCCACTTTGTCTGGTTCACCGGAACAAGGCGCTGGTCTATCTGGCGGAATACTCCCTCGATCCGGTTTCCATGAACCTCCGGTTCCAGCTTCCCGGCAAATGCACGGTGAAATCGCTGACGGGCCCGCCTTTCTCCGGTGTCCTGAACAATGGGGAGCTCCGTCCGCTGAAACTGACCCGCGAAACCGGCAAAGGAATCCTCCTTCTGCTGGAAACCGCGGACGGCACGGATTTCCCGGTCGCGGAAGAAAAAGAGACCGTGGATTCAATGGAAACCAATGATGTTGACGGTCTGCTCTTCCATGAGCCGTTCGACGGAACCACCGGAGGGAAAAATCTTTACGATCAGCATTTCTATTCGTTTGACGAAAAGGGCGTGAAGGGAAAGTGTCTTCTTCTGCGCGATTATGAATCCGGCTGGATTCTGCCGGAAAAGTTCGATGTCAAGTCCGGCGACCTAACCGTCGATTTCTCCTTTAAAAACCGG
>CAYWZD010000821.1:0-1681 GCA_964462755.1 uncultured Victivallales bacterium
ATACCTGGGGGAAAGTCAACCGGATTTCGCCGGAAGCCCCCGTGCCGATCGTTCAAGTGACCCGGCGTTCCCATTGTCTCGGGGGCGCGGCCAACGTGATGCGCAACATCGTTTCTCTGGGAGCCTCCGCCGCGGCGTTCGGAGTCATCGGCGACGACGGCAACGGAGAGAAGCTCCTGAACCTTCTCAAAGAAGCCGGGATCGACTCTTCCGGAGTCATCGTGGACCGGAGCCGTCCGACCACCTTCAAGGAACGGATCATCGCCGGAGCCCAGCAGCTTCTCCGTCTGGACGACGAACTTCAGACCCAGGTGGAAAACAGCGTCCGGGAACAGCTTCTGGACACTTTTGAAAAATATCTGGAGAAAACGCCCCCCGACGCCGTCATCATCGAGGACTATGCCAAGGGACTTTTCTCAAATGAAAACGCACAGCGAATCATCGATCTGTGCAATAAACGCGGGATCATGGTTTCACTCGATCCGAATCCCCGGAATCCCATGCGGCTTCAGGGCCTCACCCTCATGAAGCCGAACCGGGCGGAAGCCTATGCGCTGGCCGCGATCCAGCCTCCGCTCGGGGACTGGACGCTGGAAGGACTCCAGCAGGTCGCCCAGGCGATCCGCCGGGACTGGCATGTCAAATACCTCCTGATCTCGCTGGCGGAACACGGCATGGCGCTGTTCATGGAGAACGGGGCGTGCAAGGTGATTCCGACACGCGCCCGGGAAGTGTTCGACGTTTCCGGAGCGGGCGATACCGTCATCGCCGCCAGCACGCTGGTTCTCTGCGTCAAAGATGATCCCGTCTCCTCCGCGGAACTCGCCAACTACGCCGCGGGGATCGTGGTCGGGAAACTGGGAACGGCCACCGTCACCGTCAACGAACTTCTGGAATATATGAAGCTATGAAAACCGGACGGACGGAAATACTTCTGCGCCCCTTCTTCCGGCAGAATATTTCCCGTACGTCGTCCAAAGACGGATTTTCGTTGAACGAAGCAAAAACGTATCTCCTTCCTGAAAAAGGAGTTACGAAATGAAAGACCGTCAGCGGAAAATCCTGGAGATGCTCCGGAAAGGAAAAGTCCTCATCAAGGAGGCCGCTTCCGAATTCGGGGTTACGGAGATGACTCTGCGCCGGGATTTCCGGGCGCTGGAGGAACGCAAGCTCCTGATCCAGGTGAAGGGCGGCGCCATTCCCTCGCCGATCCGGTATGAAACGGAAACGGGGAACCGTCTTCTCAACGACTTGAAATTCGCCATCGCCGAGGCCTTATATAAAAGGATCATGCCCAGCGAGACGCTTTTTATCGGCGCGGGCTCGACCGCACTGGCTTTCGCCAAGGTTCTGGCGCGGAAGAAACTCCCCGCGCTGACGGTCATAACCAACGCCCTGCCGGTGGCGTCGACCCTGTTCCAGTCCTCCTGCAAGGTGATATTGCTGGGGGGTGAACTGCGGACGAATTCGCTGGATCTGGTGGGACCGATGGCGGAAAGGAATCTGGAGGAATATCACGTGGACTGGCTGGTTTCCGGATGCGACGGAGCCCTGGCCGGGAATGGTTTTTACACATCGGACATGAGTTTGTCCAATCTGGAAAAACGTTCCATATCCATTGCGTCCCATGTGGCCGTCATCACGGAAAGCGGCAAATTCGGAAAAAAGGCGCTGACGTGTT
>CAYWZD010000822.1:0-1680 GCA_964462755.1 uncultured Victivallales bacterium
GGCAGACGATTCCCGCCTTGTCGACGATCTTGATCATTTCGTCGTATTCCTTCGGGTCGAAGGTCGGAATCTTCATGGAAAGGATATGCACGCCGCGACTGGCGCAAAGTTTCATTTCCTTGAGGTGCTGATCGTTGGCGGACGCGATGACGACCGCCTCGATGTCGGGATGCTTTTTGAACATTTCCTCCGCGCTCAGATAACAGGGCACTTTGGTCTCATACAGAGCGTAAACATCCTTGGCGCGCTGGTCCGCGGCACACGATGCGACCCAGTCGAGCTTGGCGTTTTCGCGCAAGGTCTGATAATATTTACGGGTATGGCCGTGGGTCAACGCCATCATTGCAATTTTCACAGGCTTCATGATTATTTTTCCTCCTTGTAGACAACCGGTTTGCCGTTCTTTTCCGTGGCGAGGACATCGGAGGTCTGCTTCACGAGTTTTGCGTCGATCTTGTTCCAGACGCGGACAAGCGACGGTTCGGAAAGAACCGCATACGCCGCACGGACCAGCAGAATCTCCTCGGTGTCGAACCCGAACAGTTCGGTGTCGATGTCCGTGTAGCGGGTCTCCCCATCCTTGCCGAAGACATAGATCGAGGACTGCGGAACCTGAGTGTCGACCGTGCGATCGCAGGCCACGCCCCGACGGGCGATGAGCTCGTGACGGTCCAGCGTTTCCGCGCCCGCGGGCAGCGCCCCGGAACATTCCACGCTGCAGCTCTTGGCGTCGAAGAGTTTCGCGACGACATTCGCCGTTTTTCCGTTCAGGACCGCGAAAGCCGACTTGATTTCGGATTCGCCCAGAAACGCGCAGAGGTCGAGTTCACGGTAAAGCAGTTCCCCGAGAGCCTTTCCTGACGTCATGTAAGCGAACCGGAGCGTGGAAACGCCTTCCAGCGTCTTGTTGTCCACCAGATTCTTGAGTTCGACGAAACGGCGTTCCTTGCGCCACGGCAGAAGCTTCACGAGTTTGCCGTCCGCCATTTTGAGTTCGGCGCGCGCGCCGATGGAACCGGCGGCGCTCTTCACGAGTTCGCCGTCCGCCTTCACCGCATACTTTTCGCGGAGCCACTGGAGCGCCGCATTCATTTTCTTGAGCTGCATCTGTATTCTCCTTACTGTTAGAGATGAATGATTAAAAGGTATCAGCCACGGGAAAAATCAGTCTCCCGCTTTCAACTGCCGCCGTTAATTTTCGGACCACTTCATTTTCGCCGCATTGCAGATTGAGCATGAGTTTGTTCGAGTCATGCCCTCCGTGAACCGGAGTAAAGTGAGACACCGGATGCGCCGGATCGTCGGAGTAGGCCTCCAGAAGACGGTCTTTCTTATATAAGAAATAAGTGTTCTCCTGAAGACTCCATTCATGATCCGGTTCCGAGAAAAGCTCCAGCCATGTTTTGGAGGATCGCATGCACTTCCCCTCGAATCCGCGCCCGCGCAAATAAATAGAGCGAATCGCGTGCACGATTTTTTCCTCTTCCGTTTCGGGCAGTTTTTTCCCCCGGAGATACGCTCCTCCGATCTTCGAGCAATCGAGACGGAAAGCATATTCTCCCTTCGGAAAGTCTTCCTTCCGGATTTCATCCCTCCGGTCCGATTCGTAGAACTTCCAGCCGAGCCGTTCATACACGCCGGGCTTGTCCGTGTAAAGCGGCATCATGGGACAATAAACAT
>CAYWZD010000823.1:0-1675 GCA_964462755.1 uncultured Victivallales bacterium
GGTCGTGCAAGTCAGGAATATACTGTTGCAAAGAATGAAAATCAAGACTTCCGGATTTTCCCGAGGAATCTCTTCCGACACAGCGCAAACCCATTGGATGAGATTGTTTTTTTTCGGAAAAGGTTTATATTCCGGGTAACGACATGAAAATAAAGCAAAGAAAAGAAGGTTTTATCGAAGGACAGGGAACTGAACGTATGGCATATCCATTCAACGGAATCGCATGGGGGGACCAATGAAATTTTATAAAGCCCTGATCGGACAGCAATACATTCCGGGAGCGGTCTTGCTGGTCCTGGGCCTGCTCCTGACTCTTTTTTGTGGGAAAGTCCAGATTCTGGACCCGATCCGTAAAAATTCATGGCTCCCGGTTCAGGCCGACTTGACGGAGGTCTGGATTGTGGAACCCAGGAATTCCCGAAAAAACACTGTAAACACGCGGCGCACTTTGCACTGGAAATATATTGCCGCTGAAGGCAAACAGTATTCCGGCACGGAAATCATTCCCGTGGCTGTTCCTGCCTCGGACCCTTTTGCCGTTGGACGATCCATCCGTGTTCTCGTCAACCCGGAAAAGCCATCGGAAAGCACTCTTTTCTGCTGGAATGACCTGACAGTATCCGCCAGAATTCTGAGGGTCGTCTTCTGTCTGGCGGGGGGTGTCATTGCGGGACTCGGCATATTCATGATCGTCCGTTCTCCGCGGAAAAAAACAATCCTTGTATACGACTGCCGCGAAGAAGGCCGTGCCCTTTTCTACTATGCGGCCTTTCCGCTAGCCTGCCTTCTGTTTTTCGGCATTCTGTCAGTAATAATCTGCTTTTTCGACAGCCGTCTCATTCTTCTGGTTTTTCTGTCGATTTTCGTTCTTCCCTTTCTGATGGTTCATTTTGCAAGAAGGAAAACACCGCTTCTGTTTTCGGTATCCTGTCCGAATCCGGATTGTTTCTCCACAAAAATCAGCGTCATGCGCATGAAGGCGCTTACGGAGAATGCCTGCCCCGCCTGCGGGACTTCCTTGGGAATTCCGCCCCGGAATCTGGAAAAGAAATGGAAAAGTTCTGAGATTCCGGATTCACAGCTTTTCCCCCGGACGGATTCCCTTCCGCTGTATCTGTTTTTGTGTTGGATTCTGCTGATCATTCCTCTATTTTTATTATTTTTCCCGCCGTGGGATCCGAAAACGGAAGGCGAGCGAAACTCGGGCATGGCGTTTCTGATGGGATGGGGGATCTGCGGAGTGCTTCTGATGCCGTTTTTTATGGAAGTTTCCCGAAGATGGAATCTGCGGAGAAAGAAAGCGCTTGTCTGCCCGGTCTGCGGCACATGTCTCTGCGAAAGGGAAAGCATCGAGACGCTCCGTCAGACGGGACGCTGTCCCGCATGCGGAGCCGATGTGGTGGAGAAATCCGAATGATTCTGAATCTCTCTTACGGAACGATCGCCCCGTGTTTTTCAAGAAGCGCACGGATTTCGGATAAATCCAGTTCCATGGCTTCGGCGGAATTTTTCAGGCACAATACGGCCATGGCTCCAACCGCCTGACCGGTCGCCATGCAGGTGGCCTGCACCCGAAGCGCGGAATTGGCAAGCCGGTCGGAAGAAACGATCCGTCCGGCAGCAAGAAGCCTCTTTGACCCCTTCGGCACAAGCGCGCCGCGCGGAACGGTCGGCG
>CAYWZD010000824.1:0-1674 GCA_964462755.1 uncultured Victivallales bacterium
TTTTCCATGATTCCTTTTTCCCGATTTTTTTTGCGAAAGCAGACCTATAATATAAACCACTCTCATTTTTTTGCAAATGCTTTTCGCGGAAAGACGATGAATTTTTATCTTTTTTACTTTCCGCGTCCGTTGAGAACATCCGCTTCCGCCGCGTTTTTCAGCAGAATTTCCTTTTCGGGAGACGGAATCCCGGTCAGAAGTCCGGCGACAAACTTCACGCAGGTCTTCTCTCCCTTGCCCGGCACTTTCTGCACATGGCCGTCGGCATAGAGGACGCCGATCCTGTCCGACGTCAACAGCCAGGGTTTCTCGAAAGCAAGCGGAGTAACGGAAGGCGACTTGAGTTTCGTTGCATTGAGTCCTTTCCCCACATAGGCAAACGAGGTGTTCTTTTCCGTAAATGTCTTGCCATCGGAAAGCACGCTGGTCTTGTCATAAGGGGCGATGTACACCTTGGCATCCGGCAGATAATCCTTTTCCTTCAGAACAGCGAGCGAATCCGGAAGAGCTTCGGCATGATCATTGGCATATAACATGCAGCCGAGGCCGATCTGTTTCAGGCTGCTCGTACCGGCGGATTCCCGCGCTTTTTCCCGGGTCTTGCGGCTGAACTCCGCCACCTCGGTAAAGAATGCGGAATTCAGATCGATCCGGAGCGCTTTGCCGTCTGTTTTCCGATCGATATTCTTGAGGATTCCGGGATTTTCGCGTCCGATCATCCCCAGTCCCATATTCAGAGCGGCAAGGGCTTCGGCAGGTGCCTTGTCATCGGAAAAGAACAGTTTGAAGTCCATCTGGAACGATTCCGGGGAAGCGGGGGCGTTGAAAGTGACGAGGGTCAGTTTTTTCATCACGGGCACCATCTGAGTCACGGTATCCGTATCCTTGTCCCGGGGCAGTTTCACGGTCACGGCGCCGGAGAGCATGTCCTTGAACTGAAGATCCGCCAGAAGGGGATTCTTTCCGGGCTTTTCGTAAGCCTCGAATTGCGTTTTCTCCATTGAAAGAAGAAGGAGGTTTTCATGATAGAGGACAAGGATCATGCGGTCAAGACGGATGCGCCGCTGTCTGCCGGAGACGCTCTCCGTAAACTTTTCCTTTTTCTCCTTGATCCCCTTCACGATCGCATTGAAAAGCCTGGCGGCGGCGCCGTCCGTTGTCTTCACCACGGCGCCTCCCCACTTTTCAGTGAATGAACCGAAGAAAAGAAAACGGCTGGCAAGATCTTCCTTTTTCAGGGAAACGGCGGCAAGTTTTTTCTCCAGTTCCGTATCCTTCTGAAGTTCTTTCTCCACGGTTTTGTTACGAAGGACCGCCGCGCCGTCGAGGTAAACGACCGCTTCGGCATTGGTCGGAACCTTTGCCTTGAAGTCGGCATCGGGATCGCTGCAGCCGGAAAGGATAAGCATAGCCGCCGCGGCGGACAGGAGAACGCAGGCAGACAGCAAATGTTTCATGACAAAGGCCTTTCTTTAAAAAGAATTAACATTCCATCGAGATACTAAGTCCGTCCGGAAATTTCAAATTTCGACGGTTCTGCTAATATAGTTCCCGAAGGTGAAAATGCAAACCCGGACAGGCCCGGCGTTCCCGCCGGAAGGATGTAAACCGCCACAACTTTCCAAAAAAAATATAAATTCAAGGTTTCACAACTTGAGATTTTGAAAAAACTGG
>CAYWZD010000825.1:0-1674 GCA_964462755.1 uncultured Victivallales bacterium
TGCTGGAGGACCCTGCGGCGCAAGGCTTCACTCTGATGCAGGTCATGCCGCACTCCTGGCGAGATGTCCCATTGATCTGGAAGGGGTACAAAAAATATGATTTTCGGGCTGTGGATCTATTGATCCGCAAAGCGCTGAAGGTCAATCCAAACGCACGGATTCAGTTCGGAATCCACCCGGAGATGATCTCCTGGTTCCAAGCACAATATCCGGAAAGTAATGAGATTGCGTTCGGACAATGGAGCAGCAAAGGGGAAAAAATTCTCGGTTTTACCGGCAACCCCGGATCGGATATATGGGTCGAAGCCGCGGATGACCTGTTTTATGAACTTGTCAAACATATTGAAAGTCAGGATTATGCGCCTCACATTTACGACTACAAGGTCTGGATGTCCGGCGGTGGAGAATGGCATTGGCCGATCTGTTTTACCGGAAGTGTCGGAGGCTATTCCAAAGCGACAGAGGCCTCTTTCCGGGATTATCTGAAAGAAAAATACCACACAGACGCCGCGCTGCAGAAGGCGTGGAATAACCCGTCCGTCTCCCTCGAAACCGCGGTCGTTCCGTCTCCTGAAGAACGCAAGGCCGCCGAACGCCTTATGTTCCGGGATCCGAAGGCGGCTCAAAGCTGCTATGATTTCATCCATTTTCTAAATGACCGAACGTTTGCCGAACTCAAGCGCCATACGGAAAGTGTCAAACGGGCATGCGGCGGAAAAAAGACAGTCACCGTCTATTTCGGCTACGCTCTCTATCTTCTGGGAAATTCGGCAAAACTCCAGAGCGGCTGCAGCATTTTTGAAAAAGTGCTGGATCTGAAATCGGTCGACAACATAGCTACGCCGATCTGTTACAAATACCGCGGACTCGGTGAACCGGGGCACAACATAAACCCATTCACAGCGACTGCCCTGATGCACAACAAGCTTATCTGGCAGGAGAACGATCTCCGCACTTGGCTGAATCCCTCGATTGCATTTGCCGAGACAGCGACGGAAAAGGCCTCCATCCAGCAGCTCCGCCGCGGATTTGCCCAGGCGGTGGCCGGGAGCTGCGGTTTCTGGTATTTTCCCGGCTATCAGTATCATTGCGAATCCATTGTCCGCGAACTCGCACATTGGAAAGAGCTCAGTGACGACATGCTTTCTTACAGCCGAGCCTCTGTTGCAGAAGCCGCTCTCATTTTCGATGAGGAAAGTATATTCGATCTCTCCATAAAGTATGGTCCGTTCCTGCACGGACACGGCAATACTTTTCTCCGGGAAGCCTCCTTCGCCGGTGCCCCTCTCGACAGTTGGATGCTCAACGACCTTGCCGATGCCCGAATGCCCGATTACAAAGTCTATTTCTTTGTGAACGCTTTTCGGATTTCACCGGAGCGCAGGGCAATGATTTTACGGAAACTTGCGAAAAATCACGCGCTCGCGGTTTGGAGCTACGCACCGGGGATGGTCACTGACAACGGATTCGACCAGGAATCCATGCGGAAGCTGACGGGGATCAAGTTCCGGATTTTTTCTTCCCCCGCAAAAGGGGCGTTGAAACTGAGCGGAAACAACCATACAATAACTCAGTATGCCGGGACGTTTACCCCGTATGAACTCGGACCGCTGGTGATGGCGGATGATCCAGAGGCGTTGACTCTTGGAACTTTTGCCAGCTATCCGGCGCTCT
>CAYWZD010000826.1:0-1673 GCA_964462755.1 uncultured Victivallales bacterium
TTCGTTCTTCTTCACTGACCTATTATAATCAATGGAAACCGAAAAACAAGAATGAGATAGGGGATGAATGCAGAAAAAATGTAAAAAAATGGTGAACTTACATAAAAGCTACCCGTTTTTGTGCGGATTTCATAATCTTTCGCAGCCGGTCAGACTCCGTTTCTTGCATGTCCGGGGGATATCCCGTATCGTTCCCGGAAACGGGCGACAAAATAACTGCTGCTGCGGAAGCCGACCGCGGAAGCCGTTTCCTTTACGCTGAGCCGGTTGTATTGGAGCAGTTCCGCCGCCGCTTTCAGGCGTATTTGATTCAGATATTCCGAAAAATTACTGTTGAAATGACGGATCAGCAGTGCGGTCAGGTGGCTTTCACTGATTCCGGCGGCATCGGCGGCGTCCCTGCGTGCAATATCTGAAGCATAGTTGTTCTCGATGAAATTCCGGAAACGAATCAATGCCATCGGCTGTGCGGATTCGTTCTCGGAGGCGAACTGCTTCTGAAGCTGAAGCACCACCTCCAGAAGGACGGATTTCGCTTTCAGGAACTGTCCCGGCGTATGCGGATTATGCCGCCAGGCCAACCCGACTTCCTTGAGCAGAGGTTCCAGATTCCGGCGCTGAAGCTCTTCCAGTTTCAGATGAAACGGAAAAGGGGGAAGCCCTTCGATCCGGATCGGAGTATCCGCATATTCCCGGTAATCCGAAGGCATTGTTTCACATCCTTTGTTCCTGACGCTTAATTTCTTTTCCGAGACGTTGCACCACGAAAAGCACATGGTCGTCGTAGTCATCGGGATTCCCCGGTCGCTGCGGAAATCGTGCAGTATGCCGGGCCCATAGATGCTGAATACTCCCGGTTCGAGCCTGAATGTGGCGTCGCCGAACCGCCCGGTCCCCGTTCCGGAGAAAACATAGAGCATCTGGTGTGCATACATATAGCGGGGCCCCATGCGGAAAGCATCCCATGTGAAATAGCATGCGCACCGGGGAATCGGATTCAACTTCAAAGAGCTTATCGTCTTCATGGAATGTCATCCTTTTTTATTATAAAAGAGCCTTTGGATGCCGGTTTTCAAGTGAAACACAGTCTTAAAATGATATTTTTCGTCGATAATTATCATTGCGGACGGAGAAAAGGGACATATATTTTATAGACAAGAGAACTTTTGAAACCCGCTTCCGCCGCCACGATATTTCCCGGAAGAAAAGAAAATGAAAAATGAGTATGGATATGTAAAAAAAATGCTCACGACACGGGATGCAAGCCAATTGTTTCCCGTGTCGTGGGCTGGAACCGGAAAAGGAATGACCCCATGAGAATCCTCTATCTTGACATCGACACCCTGCGCCCCGATCATCTGGGCTGTTACGGTTACCGCCGAAACACCTCGCCGAATCTGGACCGGATCGCCTCCGAGGGAATGCGTTTTGACAACTGTTTCACAACCGATGCCCCCTGTCTGCCGTCGCGTTCGGCTCTGATGACCGGAACTTTCGGCATTCACAACGGCGTGATCAATCATGACGGTTTCAATGCCGATTTCCGTCCGGAAGGGCGCAAACGCGGATTCGGTTCCACAATGGGGCGCAATACTCTTCCCGCTTTCCTGAACCGAATCCGATTTCCGTCCGGAAGGGCGCAAACGCGGATTCGGTTCCACAATGGGGCGCAA
>CAYWZD010000827.1:0-1658 GCA_964462755.1 uncultured Victivallales bacterium
AGAATCAACGGAGGCATTCGAAAAATCGGGTAAAATCTTCCGTGGAACGGAAATGAACGGCATTCCAGCCGAGTTTCCGGGCGCCCTCGATGTTGACGATCCGGTCGTCGAAGTAGACCACCGGAACGCCGAAACGGCGCTCGAACTCGCGATACATCCGCTCATCGGGTTTCATCGCGCCGACTTCGAAACTGAAGACACCGCCGATGGAAAGATGGCAGAAGTCGTTGCGGCGGAAGAACTCGCGGATGTGGACCGTCGAGGTATCGGAAAGATAGGCGAAGGAATAGCCCTGCTTGAGCACGGTCCGGACGGCATCCGCCATGCCGGGGATCGAAGGACCGAGACACAGATTCCAGAGGTCGATCAGTTCGGAACGGGAAAACTGGCGGTCCGTATAGGCGTCGAACACATCCAGAAACTCTTCCTCGGTAATCTGAGCGGATTCCACCTGACGGGACTTCTCCAGAAAATCCGGGGTGGGCGCACGGTTCAGGCGGGCGATCAGACGCTCCGCGTGAATGGAACAGCAGACGCCTCCGATGTCGAGCGCAATGATTTTACGGTCCGGATTCATTATTTTTTCGAGTTCGAGGAATGGCGGAGCCAGGCTTCCACGAAGGGATCGAGTTCACCGTCGAGAACCGCGTTGACGTTGCCGGTTTCATAGTCGGTGCGGAGGTCCTTGACCAGCTGGTAGGGCTGGAGGACGTAGGAACGGATCTGGTTGCCCCAGCCGATTTCGGACTTTTCGCCGGAAATGTCGGCAGCCTCCTTTTTGCGCTGTTCCTCGGCGCGTTCATAGAGGCGGGCCTGCAGCATGCGCATGGCCATGGCGCGGTTTTTGTGCTGGGAACGCTCCATCTGGCAGGCGACCACGATGCCGGTGGGAATATGGGTGACCCGGACGGCGCTGTCGGTCCGGTTGACGTACTGTCCGCCCGCGCCGCTGGCGCGATAGGTGTCGATCTTCAGGTCCTTTTCGTCGATTTCGATGTCGAGGTCCTCATTCAGTTCCGGGAAAGCGTCCGCGGAGGCGAAGGAGGTATGGCGCCGGGCATTGCTGTCGAACGGGGAGATGCGGACCAGACGGTGAATGCCGCGTTCGGCCCGGAGATACCCGTAGGCGAACTCGCCTTCCACGCGAAGGGTCACGCTCTTGATGCCGGCTTCTTCGCCGGGCTGCATGTCGATGATCTCGTCCTTGAATCCGCGGCGTTCGAACCAGCGGCGGTACATGCGCATCAGGATGCTGGCCCAGTCGCAGGACTCGGTGCCGCCCGCTCCGGCATGGATGAAGAAGAAACAGTTGTTGCGGTCGAACTTGCCGGAGAGGAAGCTGACCAGTTCGAGCTTATCGAGGTCTTTGGAAAGGGTCGCCCAGGCGGTGTCCGCCTCGGAAAGAAAACTTTCGTCTTCCTGGGCGAGCTCGGCGGTGGCGTGGAAATCCCCGACGGAGGCGAGGAGTTTGAAATAAGGTTCGGTGGCGCTTTTACAGGCGCTGAGACGCTGCACGGTTTCCTGAGCCTTTTCCTTGTTATCCCAGAAATCAGTTCGGGACATGGTCTGTTCGATCCCTGCCATTTCCTCTTTATATTTCTCGATTTTCAGAAACTCGTAAAGATGGGCCAGTCTCGTATCCGCGTCCTGTTCACAAG
>CAYWZD010000828.1:0-1656 GCA_964462755.1 uncultured Victivallales bacterium
CCCCGGCAAACGGGTTTGCCGTCATCGGCGTCAGGCGTCGGGCGAATAACTGCGACGGTACTGGGCCGGGGGAACTCCATAAAGTTTTTTGAAGGTGCGTGAAAAATGGAAACGGTCCCTGACCCCCACCATCTCGCAGATCTCGTCGATCGAGTGCTGGTGGGAATGCAGCAGTTTGGAAGCGTGGTTGTAGCGGAGTTGAAGCAGGTATTGATAGGGGGTCACACCGGTGTGTTCCCGGAACTGCCGGGAGAAGGCGTTGGGGGTAAGATGCACACGGGAGGAGAGCATGGGCAGATTCAGTTCCCGGTCGAGATTCTTGCGGAGATAGTCGCAGACCGTCTCGATCCGGCGGTCGGTCCCGGATTCAGTCCATGCTTCCGGCGGAACCAAGGTCATGGCGCGGGAACAGAGGGCAATCGCCAGCAGGGAATTCTTCAGACAGTTCGGACGTCCTTCGCGGAGGGATTCGCGCAATTCGTCGAGGATCGGGCGCATATCCTCCGTCAGGAGAATCTCGCTGAGCGGAAAACGCGGATTTCCGACACACATGGAGAGCTCGAAGTGGACATACAGCTGGAACGGAGACAGGGAACACCATGTCAGCGCGTTGCAGTGCGGCGGCAGAATGTAACAATGCCCCGGAAGCATTTCAACTTTCTTGGAACCGAGGAAAATTCCCGCTCCGGGGCCGTCATGATGATAGAATCGCCAGAAATGCCCCGAAAGCCGGAGTTTGTCCCAGAAACCGCCCAGCTTCAGATACCCCGCATAATCCATGGACACTTGAGGCGGCTCCGGAAGTATCGGGTTTGTTTTATTCATAGAATGTTCTGCTTTATTCATAGAATATCGATTGACTTACTTCATAAAATAGCGTATTTTTTCCACAATGCAACAAGCATTATAAAAAAATGAGGAGTTTTCAAATGGGCAATCTCGGAAAAGGCGATACCAGATGGTTTACGCACGATCGTTTCGGAATGTTCATTCACTGGGGGCTGTATTCCATGCCCGGACGTCATGAGTGGATTCGCAACTTTGAACAGATTTCCAACGAGGACTACGAAAAGTATTTCGAACATTTCAATCCCGATCTCTTCAACCCGAAGGAATGGGCGCGCGCCGCCGCGGACGCCGGAATGAAATACGTGGTCTTCACCACGAAGCACCATGAAGGCTTCTGCATGTTCGATTCCAAATACACCGACTACAAGATCACCAACACCGTCTGCGGACGCGATCTTCTCCGTGAAGTCGTGGACGCCTTCCGCGCGGAAGGTCTCCGGATCGGACTCTATCATTCGCTGATCGACTGGCACCATCCCGATTTCCCCATCGACGATCTCCATCCCCTCCGCAACCATCCTGACCGCAAAAAGCTCAACCAGACCCGCGACATCGCAAAATACCGCACATACCTCCACAACCAGACCCGTGAAATCCTCACCAACTACGGCGACATCGACATCATCTGGTTCGACTTCTCCTATCCGAAGGCCGGCGACGGCAAGGGACACAAGGACTGGGGCTCCGAAAAACTCGTGAAGATGATCCGTTCCCTCCATCCGAACATCATCATCGACAACCGTCTCGACCTCCCCGGCTCCGGCGACATCATCACTCCGGAACAGAACACCCCCGACTACGAAGTCA
>CAYWZD010000829.1:0-1651 GCA_964462755.1 uncultured Victivallales bacterium
TGATTTACAAGAAGATAAAAATGATATAAAATCCGTCATACGGAATTGTAGCTCACTTCTTTGCTGCCGAAAGGGCTCCAAAGTTACAATGCCAATTCCGTTATGACCGTTGTCCCGCTATTAAAACCCTTGCCCGGCCAGCCCGGCGCTCGTTACAGCAATGCGATGACGGATACGGTCAGTCAAATAAAACAGGAGGATGGTATGACCGGAGTGAAGTTTATCGGTGTCGATCCGGACAGCAAGGGCTGCGAGTTCTATCTCCTCGGCGGGGAGCGGGACGAGAGCCGCTGGTTCGGCATGGATTACGCGTCCATGAAGGATTGTATCTGCTGGCTGAAAAAGTCGGGGAATGTGGTGGTCGGAATCGAAGGAAAGGGGAATTATTCCCGGCCCTTGGAAGAAGCGCTCGATAGCGAAGGAATCCGCTACGAGAACTTTTCCGCCGACAAACTATATCATTTCCGGCAGTCGATGGTCGGGGCGAACAAGAGCAACCGTAACGACGCGATGGCGGCGGCGCTTTTTCTGAAGAACCTGTATGAGAATATGCCGGACGAACCGGAACGTCTGATCAGTCTCGATTCGGAACTGCGGGAGCTGACCCGGGAAATCGCCCGGAAAAGCAGGCAGGCGACGTTCCTGACGAACCGGCTCTGGAAGCAGCTTCGCAGGGCATCGCAGGACCTGTATATGTGGCTGTCCGGAAGCGATGAGGACTCGGGCGGGGAGAAACGGGCGGACAAGATGTGCATTCTGCGTCTGATCGCGGCCAGACCCGACGTATCGGGCTGGAAGACGCTGACGGAAGCGGAATTCCTGGAAGCGGCGGAAAACCGGAAGACGAAGAACTGGCAAGGGATATGGGAGGGGCTGAGGAAATCGACGGCCCACGCGGTACCGGCAAAGGCGCTTCAAAGGATTCTGTTGAAGCAGACGGCGGAAGAACTGCTGGGATTGAAAAAACAGATGTCGGAACTGGAAAAAGCGCTGGAGGAAGTCGCGCAGGATTATCCTGACGTGCTGCGGATTTCCGCGAACCGTGGAATTGGGATCAAGCTGGCGTCGGCGTTTGTGGCGGAGATCGCGGACATCCGCAGGTTCGCGAATGACGATAAACTGGCGAGTTACGCGGGCTTCGGCAGGCGTGAATACAGCACCGGCGATACGAAGCGTATGATCCGGAGCCGTAAGTTTAATCATTATCTCAAAGATGCGGTGATACAGATGTCGGTGAGGTATGTACAGTGGAACCCGGATTCCGTTCTGGGAAGATACTGCCATGCCCTGATCAAAAAGGGGATGAAGAAGATCGAAGCTTACCGGAGGGTCGGTCGCGCGCTGGTCCGCAAGTTTTACCGGGAAATGAAATCTACGGCTGCCGAAAAAGAAAAAGGGAAGGAAACCATGGCAAGCCGACCCAGCGGCAATGATCTTAACGATCAAGTGAGCAACATGGCTCCTTCCCGTTTATCCGTTCAGGCACAGCCAAAATATAGCAGAACAGAGAGAAAGATGCAAGAAAATTACGCCTAGAATACTTGAAAAAAGTAAAACCATGTACTTTCTTTGCCGTAAAGAAAGTAGCATCGGCCCCGCCCGCCCCGGCGGCCTTCCCCATCCCCCGCGGGATGGCACCAACAGCCGATTA
>CAYWZD010000830.1:0-1648 GCA_964462755.1 uncultured Victivallales bacterium
CCTCGGAAAAGTAGACCCCGCAGCGGAATACAGGAGTTCCGCGGAAGAGATTTTCATGTTCCCGTTCAAAGCGGAAAGCCTTTGCGGCGGGTTCTGCGTCGCCCGGAAGTTTCGCAAGAATTATATCGTGAAAGATGATTTTTACAATCCGCAATCGTGCTTTTGAGTGTAACTGTTAAAATCATATTTTAATGAGGTAATTTCAAAAGTTTTTAATTCGGGGGGATGAAAAAAGAGGCAGAAGGTTCATCTTAACTCTGGTCTGACAAACTGGAGGAAAAATGAACGATCTGCCGAAGCTTTACTTTACGATGGAAACCTATCTTTTTCCACTGCTGGAAGAAGAATTGGGCGAATTAACCGAGAAAATGAGGGAATTTTTGCGGATCGTTGAAGTGGTTCGCCCGTCCCGGTTCATTACCAGTGCATTGCGCTGGTGCGGATTTGGCAGGCCGATGAAAGACCGGGAGAAACTACTTCGTGCGTTTTTTCTGAAAGCGGTGTACGACCTTCCAACGACGAAGGTGCTGATTGAAAATCTGAAAATAAATCCGAATTTGCGACGGCTTTGCGGCTGGGAGTATCGCGGCGAGGTCCCGTCCGAAGCGACGTTTTCAAGGGCATTCAAAGTATTTGCCGAAGAAAAAGTTCCGGATGCCATTCATGCGATGATCGTAAAGGAAAACTACACGGAAAAACTGGTCGGACATGCAAGCATCGATTCCACGGCAATCGTTGGAAGAGAAAGGGCCTGCCGCAAGAATACGCCGAAAATCAAGGGCAAAAAGAAGCGGGGCCGGAAAAGCAAGGCGGAGAAAGCGGCACTGGCGGAGCAGGACCTCTCCGAAACGAAAACCCGGCGGCTTGAACTTCAACCGAACCGGACGCTTGCAGAAAACGCCACCGACTTGGCGCAAGGCTGTGATTGGGGAGGCAAACGGGACAGCAAGGGAAAAACAAGCTTCTGGTGCGGATACAAGTTGCATTTGTCCCTGGGCGACGGCGGAGTTCCATTGGCGGCGCTTCTGAGTTCGGCATCCATGCACGACAGTCAGGCCGCAATCCCTTTGATGCAAATGGCTTCAGAGCGTGCAACTATTCTGTATGACTTGGCCGATTCGGCTTATGATGCGGATGAGATCAGAGCGTTTTCGGAAAAGCTTGGTCACGTTCCGGTGATTGATCCCAATCCGCGCAGGGGAGACAAGGTTGAACTTGCTCCGGCACGAAAGATTCGTTATCGGGAGCGTTCGACGGTGGAACGCGGCAACTCGGATTTGAAAGACAACTACGGCGCACGCCATGTCAGGGTGAAGGGACATTGGAAAGTTCTTTGCCATCTGATGTTCGGCGTGATCGCCATAACGGTGAAACAACTATTCAACATGCTAGAATAGAACGAATTAAGCGGATATAGACAACTAAATGCGAGAACATCCCGCGTTGACGGGAGAGGAGGAAAGCGGCCTGAAATTTGATTCCTCGCGGCTTTTTGTGAAAAAAGTAGGAATTGGTGCGCCGAAATGGTTTTGACGCACGAGAAAACTGGTTGCCAACAAAGCGAAGCCAATACTTTTGAAATTGGCTCAAGAACAAAACGTTAAGGAGAACATAAATAAATGAAAAAGCTGTTATTACTGGTTCTGTT
>CAYWZD010000831.1:0-1644 GCA_964462755.1 uncultured Victivallales bacterium
AGAAGAGGTCCCTTTTCTTTTTTTTACATTTCGATGCCGCGTTTCGGAGGGCGTCCTTTGGAATAGTAGTGGCGGATGCATTGCATTTCCGTGACGAGATCGGCCAGTTCGACGGCTTCCGGCGGGGCGTTGCGTCCGGTCAGGACCAGCTCCGTTTCCCCGCATGGCGTCCGCATCAGGCAGAGCAGCGATTCGAGCGGAAACAGTCCGGCTTTCCACGCGCCGAGAATTTCATCGGCGACCACCAGATCGTATTGTCCGGAGCGGAGGGCGTCCGCCAGAGAATCGAGTGTCTTCCGGGCGAGGAGGATGTCTTCTTCCGGAGGGGCGCCGAGGATGAAGCGTCCGCGTCCGCCGGAAACATACGTGAACCGGTCCGGCGCTTTTTCTTTGAGGAAGGTGATTTCCGAACTGGAGCCGTCCTTGATGAACTGGGCGAAAAAGACGCGGAGTCCGGCGCCGAGCGCACGGACCGTCAAGCCGGTTGCCGCGGTCGTTTTTCCCTTGCCGTCGCCTGTGTAGATATGGATCATGGAATGCCTTTCCGGGGAAAAATATACGTCAAAGTCCAAAAAAATCCAGCCGCCTCCTTGAAAACAGACGGAAAAAAAGTAAGTTAAAGCGGCAATCACAACCACCCGGATCAAAGGATCATCATGTCGTTACTGGAACAAATCGAACAACTGAAGCAGACCTCTTCCGTCGAGACGGCCGCGTCGCTGGACTCGCAGGGGTTTCTGGCGGCTCCCGGCGAGAGCGTGGAAACCTATGCGGAAAGACTTTTGAAAGAAGAAGAAAAAATTCTCGCATTCCGCGAAAAACTGTCGCGTGAAAAAGTCATGGAACCTTACAAGGGACTGATCATCGACTCGTATTCCGAAATCTCTCCGGAGATTCTGGACGAAGCCGCCGAAACCACCCGGAAAGCCTACGGTTTCGAGGTCAAATGGGTGCCCGGCTTTTTCCCGGTTCAGGGCTTGGGCGTGTTGTGGGGCGGCTGTTCCATCGGCAGTTTCGAGGAGATTCCCACGCTGTTCATCATCCGGAGGAGCTTCCAGAACAAGAAGCGTTTCTTCATCTACTCGCGCGAGGAGTTGACTTCGCATGAACTCTGCCATGTGGCGCGTTCTCCGCTGAACGACATTCCTTACGAGGAACATTTCGCGTATGCGATTTCGCACAGTGCCCTGCGCCGTTACAGCGGGAACTGTTTCAAATCGGAGAAGGACGCTCTGCTGTTCATCCTTCCGATGTTTCTTCTGCTGGCCATTCAGATCGGGCGCAATACCTACTGGCCGGGCATACCGGTCTGGCCGTTCTGGATTCTGGCATTTGTCTGGCCGGTTTTCCTGATCGTTACCAACCAGTTTGCCCGCAAGCGTTATTTCCGGGCGGAGAAGGCGCTGGCACCGTATACGGACCTGCCCGGCGCGGTCCTGTTCCGGTGCGTGTCGAAGGAGATCGACGAGCTGGCGGGGCTTTCTGGAAATCCGGACGCGGTCAAGTCCTGGCTGGAAGGCCGGAAAGACAGCGAACTTCGCTGGAAGATCATCTTTCACCGTTTTTTCAACAAGAAGGAGGCATGACAAATGGCGGAACTCAAAGAACTGACGGCGTTCCTGAACGAAACGCTCGCGATCGGGA
>CAYWZD010000832.1:0-1643 GCA_964462755.1 uncultured Victivallales bacterium
TTGAAACGTTATGCCGGGGAAGGACTGGTTCAGGTTGATTTCAGGCGCGGAATATTCAAGACCGCCGTTAAAAAGAAATCCCGGATCATCGACTTTGTGGCATGTCACGATGAGGGATATTCGCAGCTCCGGGATTCATTTATCTCCGATTGCATCATGACCTTCTGTGATATCGCCACAAAACATGAGTATTCCGTGCGTTTTCATTCTTTCTCCGTAAAGAGCCGTCTGGAGGATTATGTCGCCTTGACGAAACTCGCCGACTCCGCGGGATTTGTGCTGATTGAACCGCAGATCATTGAAATGGTGAACACGTTCCGGGACGCTGGATTTCCGGTGGTCTGCCTGTTTCCGAATGGGCGATTCACGAATGTGGATCAGGTCAAGGATGCGGTCAGTATTGTGGAGCTTCAGGTTCGTTATCTCAATTCTCTGGGACACAAACGGATTCTGTTTCTCCGTGAGGAAGACCCGAAATATCCGAATTTCACCATGAGCCTCCGGCGGCTGGAATACTTCAAGCTGATGGCGAAGAACGGTTTCAGCGTTCCAAGTCACTGGCGGACAGAATGCGTGCCGGGATGGTTTTCCAGATCCGTTTATGCGATTTTTTTTCCATTCTGTCGGTGGTATAGCAGAGCACCGCTTTCTTGATCCCTTTTCCTGCCTGAAGGACATCCGCCGAAAGGACGCCGTTTTTCAGAACGGGTTTTCCGAGCTTCGGCAATCCGGGTGCTCCTTTGAGAAAATGATCGGCCATCCTCTCGCATGCTTTGAAACGGAATCCTATGTGGGAGTGGGGAAGCTGAATCACGAGGGAGTTGTTCTGAATCGTCGGACATTCGTTGAAGGACCGCTGGAGCGATTCGGGAGTCACATTCTGGTCATTGGTTCCCGCGATCCAATACATCGGGACTTTCGCGGCATGGAGAAAGCGCCCGTTGATCATGGAATTGGTTTTTCGCTGCGGCTCGCAGTCGCCGCAATAAATTTCGATGATGCACCGGAAGCGGGGATCGATTGCGGCAACCATTGCGCCGTACCAGCTTCCCCAGGAAAGTCCCACGAATCCGATTTTGTCCTTGTTCACGTTCGGGAGGCTTCGCAAAAGGGAATGGACCAGCACCATATTGCCGGCATTGACAATGTGGTTCTGCCGCCGGCCGCCGGGAAGCGCTGCTATCTTGACTTGCGTTTCGCCTTCCTTGGATGGATCGACGATGACGGGACGCCGGTTGTACCAATCGAGGGCGATGACGGCATAACCATACGAGTTCCACAATTTGACGAATGCGGGGAACGCCGTTCCGCCGCCTCCGTGGATTAGAACAATTCCCGGGTATCCGCCCGGTGGAACCGGAGTTCCGGGTATGCCGATATAGGCGAAAACCGGACTTTTTTTGCCATCGACCGGGAGTCCATCGAACAGGATCGCCTTCAACCCTTTGGATTCGCTGTCGGGGAATCCGGCATCCCGGTATTCCGGAACCTTCTGAAGCTGTTCGAAGTTCCAGTATTTTGACGGTTCCTCGCGGAAGGCGGCCGATGTTTGTGCTCCGGAGGAAATTCCCAGCAGCATGATTGTTCCCGCGACCCAGTTCCCGAGGGTTCTCATCTTACGTACCTTTTCATTTGAATTGGAC
>CAYWZD010000833.1:0-1643 GCA_964462755.1 uncultured Victivallales bacterium
ATGTTCTGCTACAAAAGCAAGAACTATGCCCTGCTCTCCGCCAACGGCGAAATCTCCATCACCGGCGCGGCCCTGAAATCGCGCGGACTCGAGCCTTTCCAGCGCCGTTACATGGAACAGGTCATCAATGCCCTGCTCCACCACGACGGCGCAACCGTCGCCAGAATCCACGCCGAATTCACCGAAGCAATCAGATCCCACGCACTGCCCTTCTCGGATCTCGCCAAAAGCGAGACCCTCGCCGACTCGCCCGACACGTACAAGCGGAAGCTGGCAGCCGGAACCGGACGCCGCAGCGCCGCCTACGAACTTGTCCTCCGCTCCGGACGCGAATACAGGCAGGGCGATCAGGTCACCTTCTACATCACGGGAACCAAAAAGAGGGTCGCCGTGGTGGAGAACTCCAAGCTGCTCACCGACGCCGAGGAAAACGTCCGGGATGAAAATGTGGAATATTATCTGGACAAGCTGGAGGAGCTGAGACAGAAGTTCGCCCCCTTCATTCAAATGGACATCCCCCCGGCCGGAGACGACCTCTTTTCTTTGAACGCCTGAATCCAGTCGTATTGTTCTCCGGGATTTCCGCGTTCCCGTTTGACTTTTCGGCGCGGATATATATATTGATTGTCAGAGTTTTTTCTGCGACAACAACCGGGAGGTATTGAAATGTCCATCAAATTTGAAAAAGGATTGTTTTTGACCTTGACTGCCGCCACCGTTCTTATCGCGGCAGGATGCGCTTCTCCACGTGTCAAGCCTTCCACGGAAGTGGACCCCGACACAGCCCCTCTGGGCGGGGCTATCACCAGCGGTGATATCCGGACGGTCGCCTCGAAAATGTGCCCGGCGATTCTCGCCGTGCCGGAAGTGGCCGAATGTCCGCCGCCGGTCCGTATCCTGATCGCCGACTTCAAGAACAGCAGCCGTTTCCTGATTGACAAAGATATTTTCGCCAATCGTCTCCGCACGGAACTGAACACCTTCGGCGGCGGGCGAATCCGCTTCCTGAGCAAAAGCGTGACCGTCCAGAACGAACGCGGTAAAGTCCTCACGCTCCGCCAGCAGGACATCGTCCGCAAAAACCTGAAGGAACTCGGCGCGGAAATCGCGAAACTCCCGTGGGTTGCCGCCAGTCCGAACCCGATCAAAATCGCGGTGATCCCGGTCATCAACACCAATCTGGTGAACCTGAACGCGGACAGTTTCGCAGCCATGCTCCGCTCGGAAATCGTCAATGCGGCGGGCGGAAAAATCCAGTTTCTGATGCCCGGCGCGATCCAGGGCGCGGACTACTATCTGACAGGACAGTTCGTTCCTGAAAGCATGAGGGTGGAAGGCATCATCAACCTGATGACCTACGTTCAGGTGATCGAGGACCGCGTGAAGCGCGGACAGTCCCTCGACCTGACCGACGGACGCGTTCCGGACACCAGCAACACCGCCTCCCCGCTGATCGGCACCAATGTGAACATCCAGCGCGAATCCGAACTGGTCCGCATGATGCGCGATCCGGCTCTCCGCGCAAACCCCAACGTGAACAAACGCTTCAACGTCATGCTCGTGAAGCCTGATACGAAAGTGGCGGTCTTCGAAAAGATGTTCCTGCTCGACCGTCAGATCACCGACAACAGCGACAAGACGAA
>CAYWZD010000834.1:0-1638 GCA_964462755.1 uncultured Victivallales bacterium
TGCTCGATCTTGTCCGAGGTTTCCGCCGCCTGACGCGCCATCTGGAGGTAGTCGTAGACGGTGATGAACGGCTCCAGCGCGTTGGCCGCGCCGTAGACGCGCGCGTCGGAGACATCCTTGACGACCCGTTTGCGATAGTTCTGGTAGTCCGCCTGGAGATAGACCAGCTTGTTCTGCGCGTCGGCGAGTTCGCTTTTGAGCTTCTCGATTTCGCTCCCGACCGGATCGCCTTCGGCTTTCGTTTCCGCCTTCGCGGTCTCTTCGACCGGCAGGTTGTCCTCTTCTCCGGGGCGCGGTTCTTTTTCCTGTTCCTGACTCATATCGTTAAAAACTCCTTTGATTTTCCTGAATTAAATAATATAAAGGGAAATGGCCGGAAATCAATAGCCCGGCTTGACATTTTACCACTTTTGGCAAAATCGGATTTCCAGGAATCACGCGTTTTTTTTCGCGGCGGCCTTGACAGGGGGGTGGTAATCAATCATAATATATAGTAAATGCAAACAAATGCTAAATCACAGAGGTTTTGAGATGTCTAAAGCGGATTCGGCCATTGCGGAGTATATGAGGATCCGGCGTTATGTATTGACGCTGATTCAGAAGGCGGACGGGAAGTCCATTCCGCTGCCTTCGATCCTGGAGCTGTCGGAGCTGTTCCAGGTCAGCCGCCCCACGGTGAGCCGGGCGATGAAAGCCCTGACCGACGAGGGATACGTGATCGGGCGGCGCGGAATCGGGTCGTTCACCAACCCGGCCAAAAGCTCCCGGATGCTTCGGGACCAGCCGATGATCGGCCTCCTGGTCGGCGATGGCATGAACGTTCATTTCGACCATTACCTCAGCCGGGTCCTGGGAAACCTGATGATGCAGATTTCCGCGATTCCGGCGGTGGTTCACCTGCTGACCTTGAACTCGCAGAAGGCCGACAACGTTTACCGGTCGATTCGCGGCGAGCAGCTCGACGCGATCGTCTGGCACGGAATGCCGAAGGAGCTTGAAGAGGTCCGTGCCCGGTTGATCGAATCCGGGCTGCCAGTGATCGTGAGTTCCGATGGCGCGGAATCGTTCGGTCCCGGATCGGCCAGGATGGGCTATCGGGAACTCGGCTACGAGTGCGGAAAGGCGCTGATTGCGGAAGGGCGCAAAAACCTGGTGTTTCTCCCCGCCGCCGTCAGTTGGATGTGCCCGCTCCCCGAAATCATCCGGGCTTACGACGAGGCCGGGATTGTCCTCAATTCAAATCTGTTCCTTTCCGACCCCGCCACCTGTCTGGAAGAATTTCGCAAGCTGCTCGCCCTCGGGGTTCCGGTTGACGCCGTGTTCAACGCGGTTTATACGCGAGGCGAGGTGAGCGACATCCTGAACGAGTTCCAGGTCGATCTTGTCGACTGCTGCCGCCTGATCGAGAGCACGCTCGGCATCGGGAACCGGGAGCGTTTCTGCGGATTCACCTTCGAATTTCCCTTTGAAAAACATGCGGAGCAGGTCGCTTCGCTGTTGAAAACATCGCTCTCCGGTAAAGCGCTGCCGGAATGTGAAATTGTAAGCAGAATCCAACTTTCAACCTTAAACAAGGGAGTCGGCCATGAAATCCACCAAGGCAAGATCGAACAGGAACGGCAGTTTCCGCTTCACGCT
>CAYWZD010000835.1:0-1637 GCA_964462755.1 uncultured Victivallales bacterium
ACGTGCTGGTGACGGGCGCGGGTCCCATCGGGATCATGGCGGCGGCGATCGCCCGGCACGCGGGGGCGCGGTATGTGGTTATCACGGACATCAATGAGGACCGTCTGGCGCTGGCCCGGAAGATGAATGTCACCCGGACCGTCAACACGGCGAAGGAAAAGCTGTCGGATGTGATGGCGGAGCTCAAGATGAAGGAAGGCTTCGACGTCGGTCTGGAGATGTCCGGCAGTCCGAGGGCGCTGAACGACATGATCAACTCGATGTGTCACGGCGGAAAGGTCGCCCTGCTCGGAATCCTCCCGAACAGCACCCAGATCGACTGGGACAAGGTCATTTTCAACGGTCTCACGTTCAAGGGCATCTATGGACGCGAGATGTTCGAGACCTGGTATAAAATGACGACTATGCTTGAATCCGGACTTGACATTTCCGGCATCATCACGCATCATTTCCACTATACGGAGTATGAAAAAGGCTTTGAAGCCATGCGGTCGGGCAAATCCGGCAAAGTCATTCTCAGCTGGGAGGCATAAAGATGAACAAGGCATTTCTTCAACACGTGAAGTCGGTTCTGGACGAAATTTCCAAAGCCGGACTCTATAAGGAAGAGCGGAAGATCGTTACCCCGCAGGGAACCCGGATTCAGACATCCGACGGAAAGAACGTCTTGAACTTCTGCGCCAACAACTACCTCGGATTCGCCAACCATCCGGAAATCGTGGAGGCCGCGCGCGAAGGAATGCTGCGTCACGGCTACGGCCTTTCCTCGGTCCGCTTCATCTGCGGGACGCAGGATATCCATAAGGAACTGGAAAGCCGCCTCTCCTCGTTTCTCGGCATGGAGGACACCATCCTTTACGGTTCCTGTTTCGACGCCAACGGCGGATTGTTCGAGCCGCTTTTCGGGGAAGAGGACGCCATCATCAGCGATTCCCTCAACCATGCGAGCATCATCGACGGAATCCGTCTTTGCAAGGCGCAGCGGTTCCGCTATAAAAATAACGACATGAAGGAGTTGGAACTTCAGCTCCAGGCGGCGAAAGATTCCCGCTTCAAGGTGATCGCCACCGACGGCGTCTTCTCCATGGACGGCGTGATCGCCAATCTCCGCGCCGTCTGCGACCTTGCAGACCGCTACGACGCGCTGGTGATGGTGGACGATTCCCACGCGGTTGGATTTGTCGGCGGACACGGACGCGGAACGCCGGAACTCTGCGGCGTCGAAGGCCGGATCGACCTCCTGACCGGAACGCTCGGCAAAGCGCTTGGCGGCGCCAGCGGCGGTTATACGGCCGGGAAAAAGGAACTTGTCGCCCTGTTGCGCCAGCGTTCTCGTCCGTATCTTTTCAGCAACAGTGTGCCGCCCGCGGTGGTGTATGCGTCGCTCAAGGCGCTGGAACTCCTTTCCGGGGCGGACACGCTCCGGCGGCGTCTTGTTGAAAATACGGACTTCTTCCGCAAGGCGATGAAGGAAGCGGGATTCCAGCTCCGCGGGGAAGGTCATCCGATCGTGCCCGTGATGTTCGGCGACGCACTGACCGCTTCGAAAATCGCGGCGCGTCTGCTGGAAAAGGGGATTTACGTGACCGCCTTCTCCTATCCGGTCGTGCCGAAAGGCGAGGCCCGCATCCGGGTGC
>CAYWZD010000836.1:0-1629 GCA_964462755.1 uncultured Victivallales bacterium
GCCTTTGAGTCGGCCGCCGAAACCTTTCTATGCAGTCTCTCCGCACAGGACAACGCCTTGCGCCGGGAGTTGGCTGGAAAACTTTCCATCGATCCGATCCCGTTGGAGTGTTTCTCCCGGGATGTTGGAGGTGTGGAAGGCGCTGCCTTGAAAACAGCGGCTGCCTCAGGATTCTCCATCGGAAGCGTCGCAGTGGAAGCCGTTTTCCTGCCCTCGACGGTTGCATGCATCCACTCGGTCCTTGAGGCTTCTCTGGCGCGGGCGGGCGGTTCGGCGGCCATCGGAAGTGTTTGCGCGGTCTCGGACGGACCGTTTCCCGCAGGAGATGCCGTGGGAGCCGTATTGGCCGTTGGAGGCGGAATCTGGGCGGGATATGATCTGTATCAGGCTCGGATCCGGATGCCTTTTGAGCTGGGGGCTCAACTGAATTCGGCCATTGAGAATTACCGTCGGCAGAGCTATGAGGCCGCGCTACAACGCGCCCGAAAAGCCGTTGAGTCCTTGCGAAAACGCAATGCAGGACTTCTCGGCAGACTGGACGGAACTCCATGAAGCTTATTCTTCTGCTCGTCCTTATATGCGTGATCGGATTGATTGGCTGGAGGCTCTGTGCCCAGCAGTCCATTGTCCGCCGCATCATCACTGGAGGAACGGAAAGCGGTGTCAGGACTGCTGCCGGGGAGGCTGCGGAACAAGCTGGGAAACGGATCGCCGAACAGGAGATTCCGAGACTGGTGCAGGGAATCAATGCGGTTTCCGCAAAGAACATCATGGCCGGAGGCGTGGCCGTGGGAACCGTTGTCGCGGCGCATGAAGTGGCGGACGGGGTTCAGACCGGGCTGGTTACGGTTGCGGAAAAGAATCCGCAGGCATTCAGCGAGTCGCTTTCCGTGCTGTCGGCTCCGCTCCGGTATCTCTTCTATGCGGCCGTTCTGCTTGCGGCGTTTTGGCTGTATCGGCTGTGGCGGAACTGGAAAAAATTCAAAAAATAACCTTTGTCAGGAGGAAATCATGAAAATCGAACTCAGAAAAGAAGAACTGTCGAATGCCCTCGCGGCACTCGGGAAAATGGTGTCGAGAACGTCGCCCGTGGAGGCATACAAATCGGTGTTGATCGAGGCAACGAACAAAAACGTCGCATGGAGCGTCTGTTCCCCGGACGAGATGCTGACTTGCGAACTCGACGCGGTGAATCCGGAGGCGAATGCGGATACGTTCCGTGTAATGACTTCGTATGCGCAATGGCGGGAATTCATCAGGGGCGGCGGCAAAGGAACGGTTATCGTGGAATATGCCGGGGGCGTTCTGAACGGGTTTGAAAATGGACGCGGAAGCGTCAGAACGGCCTCCTTCACGCCCGGCGAACTGGAAGACTGGCCGAAGATTGAATACAGCGACCTCGTCCAGCAGAGTGTCCTGCCGGACGTCTTTTTAAAGGCTCTGTCAGAGTGCGCCCGGCTCGTGAACCTTGACGAACCGAGACGTTCGCTGCAGGGCATTCACCTCGCTCCGGACGGCATGACCGCGGCCAACGGAAAGGAGTTGTGCCATGTTCCTTGCGCCTTGAACCTTGACCCCGTGACGCTGCCGTTTCCGCTGGCGCTGCTGAGCGCGAAAATCCAAGACACG
>CAYWZD010000837.1:0-1626 GCA_964462755.1 uncultured Victivallales bacterium
CCTCCACGATTCCGCGCTCCATCCGGGCAAGTCCCCAGACGACCAGCACGATGAACGCCTGTTTCAGGACTTCCACGCAGAGGAAGGGAAAGGAAGCGTTGGAATTCAGGACCAGCGCCGAGTAAATGATCACTCCGGTGGAACTCAGGAACCAGACCGCAAAAACGATCATCATTCCGTGATGGGGAATGCCGGAGGAAACGGGTTCGCCCCGGAGGGATCTGCGGATGTTCATCGAAATGGAAATGCGGACCTTGAGCCAGCAGAGGATCACCAGAATCTCGGCGGGAACCGCCCATACCAGCACCCGGTGCGCAGCCGTCGGAGGCAGGAACCGGAATGCCAGAACCAGCATGGAGGCCAGGCCGGCGACAAACACAAGATCCAGCAGGACCAGCGAAAAGTTCAGAAGTTTGGCGGACGGCGGACTGACTTCCGGCTGTTCGAGCTTTTCCGTTTTCTCCTCCAGCCACGGCGTGGGAGCCGCGAAATTCCGGTAGCCGCCGAGACGTCCCCACTCGCGGTAGGTGTAATAGGCCAGGATGGTGGTCGGGATGCTCCAGACGAAGACCCAGACGGGGACGAAACGGTAGTGGAACGTATCCGAGATGGGCATGAGTTTGTGAATCACATCGAAACAGACGCCGACCAGAAGGCCGACGATCGTCGTGCAGGTGGAACGGAGCAGGGCCTGCGCCGCGCAGAACTGCCCGAACCGGGTTTTGGGCAAAGTCAGCATCTGCATCGGCAAGCCGGCAATGCCGCTGATGGTACCCGCGACGCAGGACGCGACGGCGCCGATCACCCCGACCATGATGAACGTCTCCGGAGGAAGCAGTCCGAAAAGATAAACGCATCCGCCCAGCTGGAGCGGCAGAATCAGAATCAGCATATAAATGCCGATCCGCATCGGATGCCAGCGGTCGATCAGCACCGAGAAAAGGATCGTCACGATGAATGTGGCGACCAGCGACACTCCTCCCTGAATTCCGCCCAGACGCCCGATCTGATCCAGGTTCAGCCCCATTTCACGGTTGAAAAAATATCCGAAGGTATAGGACGCGCCCGCCACCGCGGAAAGGGAAGTCAGGGAAAAGCGCATCACATAGAAACGGTGGGAAAAGGTTTCCCTGAAAAAGGAAAGGAACTTGGCATACCGGGCGGCAAGGTCTTCTTTCAGAGTCTTGTGCCTGACCAGATCCTCCGGGGGCGGCGGGGGATATTCGCCTTCCTTGATCAGCAGACAGGACGCGGTCATGCCGATGCCGTAAAGGACGGCGGACCAGATGAAAATCGCGCTGTAATACTCTTTGGCATATTTGAACAGGAAATAGGTGAACAGGGCGTTGCCGAAGCCGGAAGCGACGTTGAACGCCCCCATGACCCGTCCGAAGAAAGCCGGGGGGATGATATCGTCGAAGAGATACCAGATCACCGAACCGACATACATGTAAAAGAACTGGAAGAGCACCATCACCAGCGCGATCAGGAGAATGGTAGAAGTCGCCGGAGCCATCTGAATGACTCCGGAAAGCTTGGAAGAAAGCCAGACGCCCATGCGGTCCGTATACGCGAACAGCAGCAGGCTCACCACCAGGAACGGCAGGGAAATCAGGATGAAGGGAA
>CAYWZD010000838.1:0-1626 GCA_964462755.1 uncultured Victivallales bacterium
CCTCCACGATTCCGCGCTCCATCCGGGCAAGTCCCCAGACGACCAGCACGATGAAAGCCTGCTTGAAAACCTCAACGCAGATATAGGGGAAAGATGCGTTGGAATTCAGGACCAGCGCCGAATAAACGGCAATCCCGGTGGAGCACAGGAACCAGACGGCAAAAACGATCATCATGCCGTGGTGGGGAATACCGGAGGAAACGGGTTCGCCCCGGAGGGCTCTCCGGATATTCATCGAGATGGTAATGCGGACCTTGAGCCAGCAGAGGATCACCAGAATTTCGGCGGGCACCGCCCAGACCAGAATCCGGTGTGCGGCCGTCGGAGGAAGAAACCGGAACGACAGAACCAGCATGGAGACGAGGCCGGAAACGAAAACCAGGTCCAGCAGGATCAGCGAAAAATTCAGCAGTTTGGCGGACGGCGGACTGACCTCCGGCTGTTCGAGCTTTTCCGTTTTTTCCTCCAGCCACGGAGTGGGCGCCGCGAAACTACGGTAGCCGCCGAGTCGTCCCCACTCGCGGTAGGTGTAATAAGCCAGAATGGTAGTCGGGATGCTCCAGACGAACACCCAGACGGGAACAAAACGGTAGTGGAATGTCTCCGAAATGGGCATGAGTTTGTGAATTATGTCAAAACAGACGCCGACCATCAGTCCGACGATCGTCGTACAGCTTGACCGGAGCAGCGCCTGAGCCGCGCAGAACTGTCCGAAGCGGGTTTTGGGCAGGGTCAGCATCTGCATCGGCAAGCTGGCGATGCCGTTGATGGTGCCCGCCACGCACGACGCGACAGCGCCGATCACTCCGACCATGATGAATGTCTCCGGCGGCAGCAGACCGAAAAGATAGACGCATCCGGCAAGCTGGAGAGGAAGCATCAGAATCATCATATAGATGCTGATGCGCATCGGATGCCAGCGGTCGATCAACACGGAGAAAAGGATCGTCACGATAAACGTGGCGACCAGCGCCACGGCTCCCTGAATTCCGCCCAGACGCCCGATCTGTTCCAGATTCAGGCCCATTTCACGGTTGAAGAAATACGCGAAGATGTAGGAGGCGCCCGCAATCGCGGAAAGGGAAGTCAACGAAAAACGCATCACATAGAAACGGTGGGAGAAGGTTTCCTTGAAGAAGGAGAGAAATTTGGCATACCGGGCGTTCAGGTCTTCCTTGATGGTTTTGTGCTTGACCTGATCCTCAGGGGGCGGAGGCGGATATTCGCCTTCCTTGATCAGCAGGCAGGACGCCGTCATGCCGACGCCGTAGAGGACGGCCGACCAGACGAAAATCGTGCTGTAATACTCCTTGGCGTATTTGAACAGGAAGTAGGTAAAGAGGGCGTTTCCGAGGCTGGAAGCGACGTTGAACGCGCCCATGATCCGCCCGAAGAAAGCCGGGGGAATGATGTCGTCGAAAAGATACCATATCACAGAACCGACATACATGTAGAAGAACTGGAAGAGCATCATCACCAGCGCGATCAGTACGACGGTCGCGGTTGCCGGAGCTACCTGAATCATCCCGGAAAGCCTGGAAGAAAGCCAGACTCCCATGCGGTCCGTATATGCGAACAGCAGCAGGCTCACCACCAGGAACGGCAGGGAAATCAGGATGAAGGGAA
>CAYWZD010000839.1:0-1625 GCA_964462755.1 uncultured Victivallales bacterium
GAACTTCGGATAATTCACCGCGGCGACATGCAGATCCATGAAAGTGCAGTTCCACGCCCCTGAATGAATCCGTCTGGGACGGTAGGCCTCGAAACGTTCCGTAATCACGGTATACACACAGTTTTTCCCATAAGTGGTGACGTAAACACCATAGGTTCCATCGCCGGTGTAAACCACCCGGGACGGCATGGTCACCCGGGAGAGTTTCGTCGGATTGAACGACGTGCCCGATCCCTGCACGAGTAGTCGGTTCAAACCATAATAGGTTCCGTTGTTTGTCATGACAAGATCATACGGCATGGAAGGACAGTGATACGGGGTTCTGGTTCTGGCGGTGTCGAAATTGCCGGGGTTCTGCTTGAGATAGTTCAAGGTGTGGAGTTTTTGAACCCAGGACAACGGATCGTCAGCAGTGTAATATCTCTGGGTAATAACCCATTCTTTGCTGTCTGTCGTATAGGCCGTCAGAGCGGTTCCGATCTGCTGAAGTCTTCCGATGCAGTCAACGGCTTTCGCCTTTTCTTTCGCCTTGTTCAACGCCGGCAGGAGCATCCCGGCAAGAATTGCGATGATCGCAATAACAACCAGAAGCTCTATCAGCGTAAAAATTCTGCCTGCACGAAATTCATGAAAAAGACTCCTCTTCATCATTCTATTGCTCCTTCCCGATGGGGTTGATATTCCCTGATGTATACCATAGGCTTGAGGACAGTATGGCACTCGCCGGGAGCGAGAGCCGCGTCAATCAGGAGGCCGCTGCGTTCCGACCAGCCGTGATCCACAGAAGAAATCGGGAATGGCGAATTCCGGACGCCGAAATCGTTGTTGAAGCCTCCGAGCAAAACGTCCTTTCCGATGATTCTTCCGCTTTCCACCAGATATGCGGCGGCGCCGAGCGCGAAAATATCGTTCTGGCAGCAGACAGCCCGGACATCCGGTTCTTCCCGGAACAGTTTTTCCATTTCCAGCCGGGCGCTCCGGAATGCCATATCGCTGAACTTGTCCGGATGCGTCTCATAGGGAACGCCGGTCATGTAACGGCAGTAGCGTCGGACAAGTTCCTCTTCGGAAATACCGGGAAACACTTTCATCAAAGAACGGAAGCGGATATCGTGCTGCGGCCTGTCGGTGAGAGAAAGCGAAAGAAAACGGAATCCGTCTCCCGCCTTCCCGTGAAGGAAGCGGAATATCTGTGCGGCGCCGTCGATGACGTCGACCGTCAGGTAACGTTTGAAAGAAGGGCTCGTGCTGATCAGCCGCTTGCCCGAATCCTCGATCAGTTTTTCAATTTCCAGATAACCGACGGGAGTTCCCAGAATGATGAAATGCTCGACCCCCCGGACCAGGAAATCGCGTATCCCGTCAAGATTTTCCTGAAGATTGTTTCCCATCGGGGAGAAATAGGAGGCATAGCCGCGCTGATTGAGTTCGCTCATCAGATTGATGACCAGTTCGCGGATATGTTCTTCCGTCTTCATATGCTGCATGGAGGTCAGGATTGCAAACGTTCTGGTTTCCTGTCCGCGCATGAGCTTGTAGCCGAAGTTGGTCCGGTATCCAAGCTTCCGGGCGGCTTCCCGCACACGCCGCTTGGTCTCCTCCGAACTGAAATTGTTCGGTTTGTC
>CAYWZD010000840.1:0-1622 GCA_964462755.1 uncultured Victivallales bacterium
GAACCTTATCGAGAACATATCCCCAGCTATAAATTCTTTCACTCACTTTTACCCCCTGGTCTCTTGGTGACGCCTCTTGTTTTTTTTCTCCTTCCGGAGTGGACGCGGAAGCATGAAAAAGGCTCAAAACAAGACAAGTCATACAAATCCAACAGCAACGCATAGTTCCTCCATTGTCTGAAAAAATATTATCATGTGCCGTTTACAGCAATATGAATTCAATTTTCTTTCCTCTTGATTTTGCACAAAACAATCCGAAAATTTCGAGAGGTTGCCTTTCTCCTTTCTGGTTCCGGTTTGGCGGGAAGTCAGCTTTTCTGTATCAAGGAATCCTGTTCCTCAATTTTTCCATAAGTAACGTCACTGAACTCAACAGACAGACCGTTTCCGGCTCGTTGAACTTGCGGCACGCCTGCTGTTCTCCGTCTCCGAACAACGCATGGTCGCGGCCGTCCTGAAGCAACGCTTCCGGACGGCTGACCCGTCCTTCGATGTTCACGATTGCACGAGGCACATAACGGGAATCGGCTGTCTCGATTTCCAGATACATGACGCTTCCTCCGACATGTTTTCCAAAGTCTTCGATACGAACGAATTCCGGTTCTCCCGCCATTTTAAATGGATACTTGACGCAAAATTCTCCGGGCAACTGCTCATTGCCAAAGAAATTCGCCTCGATTTTCTGCCAGAAAGAAGTGTGTTTATATCGGGCAAAAAACTTCAGGGATGTGGTAACGCATGGATACCGGACACACAGAAATGCATCGAATCCGGATGGATGGCCGGTCAGCCCGTTGAGCATTTTTTCCAGCGGATCCAAATTTCTCCGAAAATTCATTCGGCCGGGGCGTTCCGCCTTCTCCATTTCTTTGCTGAAAACGTTCAGGCGCGAAACCACTTCCCTCACCTTCTTCAGCTCGCCGGAGACCTTCTCGTTGGGCTGGAAAGAATAGCATGCCGGGAGAATTCTTCTCAGTTCAAAATAGACTTTCTCACACTCCAGACCGAAGATGATTTTTTTCATGGACGGTTCCGGACTTTTCGCGTATCCCGCAAAAAGGGAAAGAGCCATATCCACCATGAGATTGCGGTTGAATTCGCTTTCGCTGAGAACTCCCTGCAGATAATCTTTCGGATTTGCGGAAGGAGCAAAGAAGTCGGTGGAAAGGAAATATTCCGCCAGAGCGATTTCTTCTTTTTTCCGGAGGGGAGTGGTCTCCCGGATGGCAGTCTCCGTCGTGGCCTTTTCTGCGGAAAATGATGAGCTCCACAACATGCCGGCATAGGCGGTGGAAGGCAAAAAGGTGATATGATTGGTGTCGCCCCAACATGTCAGGAAAGCGCCGAAGGCATTTCTGGATGCGGCATATTCCGTAAACGTTGAAATGTTACGGAATGAATAAGTCGCCGGAGCAAACAGAGTCTTGAATCCAAGTTCATTGTAGCGGGAAAAATGATCCGAACGGGGACCGCCCGCGTGTCCGAACGGAAATTCAATCGTTTTATCGTAATGCCAGGCGCAGAGAATTACATCGCGCGGTGTTTTTTCCAAGGCATCCGGATAAATGTCGTAAAGATCGTCCCAGATCATCATTGTCTTATGGAGTTTCTTCGTCACCAGT
>CAYWZD010000841.1:0-1617 GCA_964462755.1 uncultured Victivallales bacterium
CCCGATTTTCCAATTTCAAGGTTGTCTACGACCCCGGCGCACTGTATTTCGACGATGCCGTTTATGAAAAACTGACGGATTATGTGAAGAACGGCGGAACACTTGTCGTTGCCGATCCGTTGAGTTATTCGCTCCGGACCGACGGTTCGTCGCGGGACACATCCGCCCTTCTCGGAGTCACCTCAAAAGAGGAGATCGCAAGTCCCGGCGGAATGACGTTCGTCCAGAACCCGGATTTTCCGCGGATCTCCAAGTCCGGCGTTCTCTCTTCCGGCAGTGCCAGATGTTTGATTCCGACTTCCGGCACAACCGTGCTTGCCGCCTATTCCAACGGCGCTCCGGCCATTGTCGTGCACAAGTTCGGGAAAGGAAAAGTCATTACTTTTGCGGCGACGCCGTTCGACAGTTCGATTTACGGTTCCGCGCCGTGGTGGGATTTCTTCCGGAGGCTCCAGCAGGACCTCGGATGCGCGGTCGACCGGGATATCTGGCGTTTCCGTTTCCCGAGGGCGAAAACACCGCTTCCGCCTCGGGTTCCGGAGGAAATGACCTGTCTCACGGGAAATTCCTGGTATTATGTGTCCGACACTCCGGTCGAAGGTCCCAATGCGGACCTCAAATGTGATATCTCTTATGACAATGTCCCCGATCACATTGCCGACAATATGAAAAAGGACAAACTTTTCAACCGGAAACTTTCCATGGATGCGGAGCCTCTCCATAAGAGCGTTACCGTCCTTGACGGGGCGGTAGATCCCTGGGTGGTTGCGTGGAAAAAGGGAAAAGAAACTTCGATCACATTTTCTTTCCCGAAGAAAGTCACCGTGAAGAAAGTCCGTATATGGGCAAGCGGAGACATCCCGGAATTTGAATTCGGAAGTGTTTCCGGCGGAGTTTACAAAAAACTGGGATTTGCACCTGTTCCCATTTCGGAAAAAGGAGATGTCCGCGAAATCGCCATCGACATTCCTCCGACTGTGGAAGAGAAGTTCGTCCTGAAAATCGGAGAGCGCAAGTCGGGAGTCCTTTACTTGTCTGAAGTCGAACTCTGGGGGACTCCTTGACGGTCTGTTGTTTTGAAAGAATCACAAAACGGGTTTGAATTTCGAACCTTTTTTGAACTGGAACGGAGTGTTTTCCAGCCGTATTCCGTCAAGTTCCCGGAGAGGATTTCGCCGATTTCGGCAAGAATGCTTTTCCCGACCTTGACTGAGGCTCGGTTCTGCGGAAGACGGAGAAAATGCGGAGATCCTCATCGGAGAGAAAGGTTTGATCTCTTTTATGTCAGCCGCTGTTGCTGTAATGCCGGTTATACGCTGGAAAAACGTTCGATTCCTTTCCGGGAAACACCCTCATCGAATGGAAAGACCGGAAATTGAACCGGAAACAGTGAAGAAATGAGTATTCTTCCGCGAAAAAAAGAAAGCGGGATGCCGGATTCCTTCTCATATGTTCCGGTCGGGGAAGAATGGTCTCGCATGGCGCACGGATCGCATTGAACTCCGGCACTGGACGTCTATGCGTCCGGAACGGGGATAAAGCCGTTCCGGACGGACGGTTATTTCAGGCGGTCCAGCGAATGCCAGACAGGCTCGAGATTCACCATTTCGCCGGTCC
>CAYWZD010000842.1:0-1613 GCA_964462755.1 uncultured Victivallales bacterium
CTCGAATTCAAATACGACTCGAAAATCGAGTGCAAAACCGGGAAGGACAAAAACGGATGGACCCTCGAAATTGCCATTCCGAAGAAATCGCTTGTCCTTGACGGAAACCCGCCTGCGAAAATATGGAGGGTGAATATCTGCCGCGACCGCAATGTCAGCAACATCGACACCAAGGAGATCGAACGTTCGAGCTGGAGTCCGCCGCTGACTTTGCAATGGAATGTGCCCGGACGTTTCGGGATTGCCACACTGGAATGACAAGAAACGGTGAACCAGGATCATAAAAAAGAAAAATCTTTATCAAAAGGAGGTTGAAATGAACTCAAAAAACAGTTTTCGACCGGATTTTACATTAATCGAACTTCTGGTCGTCATATCGATTATCGCCATTCTGGCCGGGATGCTGCTGCCGGCGTTGAACAATGCGAGGGAAACCGCGCGGGGCATCAACTGCCGTGCCAATCTCAAACAGATCACGCTTCAATGTCAGATTTATACCGACAATAACGCGGAGCGTCCCCCGGTCACCTACAACGGAAGCAACACCTACCGCGGCTGGGTTCCCCTGATTACCGAAAAAACCGCCGCGTCGGTCACATGGGGCAAGGCCGGTTATTTTCATTGCGCATCCGACCAGTTCTATCAGCCGGGCAGTTCGTATGCCGAAGGGAACTGGGCTTGCGTGCCAAACCAGCGTGTCAGTTATGCGCTGAACAGCGGACATCTCTGGAACCAGCGTTGGACGGACACCCCCGGACACTATCAGGAATGGGGAATGGCGACAGTCATCACTCCCAACCCGATGAGTGTCGGATTGAAACTGGCGCAGGTCGAACAACCCGCCAACACCGTCTGGGTGGCAGAATTCTGGCATGGGCTGCGCGCCATGCAACTGACGTATGACTGGCGGGGAGCCTGGCACCGCTACTCCATCGCCGGCTCCCTCGGCTACAATAATTATATGGGATACCACAGCGGATGGAAAACCGTGAACAACTCCTTTGCCGACGGCCATGTGGAAGGCAACAGCTACCGGGATTGGGGCAACGATGCCGCTCTCCGCGCCGTCGTCTTCAAAAGCAAACATGCCGGGAATGGCTGCACGGTGCACTGATGAAACACAAATCTTTCTTTTCTTTTACGGAACTCCTTGTGTGTCTGTCCTGCATCCTGCTCTTTTCCTGTGTTGCCTTCCTGTCATTGGCGGAAGCGGCTTCGAGTGCCCGTACAACGGCCTGTTCGTCGAAACTGCGGGACATCGGAGAAGCCGCCCTGTCCTATGCCGATGACTTTGGAGATTATACCGTGCCGCACAAGAGCGGAACACTCCTCGGATGGCCGAGGGTGCTTTCCGCCTATGACGCGAAACTCGGGCCGGACACTTACCGCTGTCCGGACGACAATGTCAAACGCAATTTCGATTCGCCTCCCATCAGTTTTTCCCTGAATGCCGGACACCTCTGGAACGTACGGCAGAGCAGCACCAACCGCAAGGAGTGGGGAACCGCATCCGTGCTTACGGGGGGATCGGTCCTTCTCAGCCGCGCCCCGGAACCTTCGGAGACCGCGTGGATCTTCGAATACTGGAATCCGAACAACAATTTCCGCCAGCT
>CAYWZD010000843.1:0-1610 GCA_964462755.1 uncultured Victivallales bacterium
CTTTTTATCCACTTATTCGGAGAAAAAGGGGGTAAAACAAGGCAAAACAACGACAAACAGCAAAAAAGAAAGGACTTACGGTTTTATGCGTAAGTCCTTGATATTGAGCTGGTGCCCGGAGCGGGACTCGGACCCGCAAGGATTTCTCCGACAGATTTTAAGTCTGTTGCGTCTGCCATTTCGCCATCCGGGCGGAATTCGACAATATTACGAACCCGACGGTTTTGCGTCAAGAATCTGAAGCTGGCGCCGCTTTTCCCCGTAATATTCGTTGATGTGCGGAACCGCTACCACATCCCAGACAACCTTGGGATCGATCACCATATTGAACGCGATAAAGTCCGAAGTGTCACCGTTGGAATCTCGCATGACTCCCTTGGTATGACCGGACTTGATCGGAAAAGTTCGGATGATTTCCATATGGTTCAGACGGAAGGACGGCTGCGGATTCCCGTGTCCGAATGGGCCGAGCTTCGGATATAACGCAAAGAAGTCGTCTCCGATTTCGGAGAGTTCCACAGTGCCGTCGAAAGAGACACTGTCGTAAATGTCGCTGGGGGAAATTTCCTCCCGGACATGCTGTTCGAATTCGCGCTGAAATTCCTCGATCTTATCTTTGGCAAGCCCCAGACCGACCGCCATGGGGTGTCCCCCATAACGGGTCAGGAGGTGGGAGCATTTCGCGAGAATCTTGATCAGGTTGACCCCGCCGATGCTGCGCCCGGAACCGTGGGCTTCGTCGCCCTGAATCGTAAGGACGATTGCGGGGCGGTTGTAGTCCCGTGCGAAACGGGAGGCCACGATACCGATTACGCCCTGATGCCAGCCTTCGCCGGCGGCGGTGATGGTCATGGACGTATCGAAGGTCGAAAGGGATTCCACCTGCCGCTTGGCTTCGCTGAAAATCTCCTGCTCCTTTGCCTGACGCTTCTGATTGAATGTTTCCAGCATGTCCGCATACTTGTAGGCATCCACGATGTTGGAGGCGTTGAGAAGCTGGAGCGCAGTGTTTGCATTGCCGAGGCGTCCGGCCGCGTTGATTCTCGGGGCCAGCTTGAATGTGATGTCCGCCGGAGAGATGGCGGAATCGACATGGGACACCTCGATCAGGGCGCGGATTCCGGGGCGGAGCTGTTTGCGCAAAGTTTCCATTCCGTATTTGACGAGAATCCGGTTTTCCCCGAGGAGCGGCACGATGTCGGCGACGGTCCCTAGAGCGACGAAATCCAGGACTTCCTGCATCTCTGTGGCGTATCCGCCGAGGTTGTTTTCGCGGCCATACTTGACGAACGCGTGCGCAAGTTTGAAGGCGACGCCCACTCCGGAGAGCTGATACATGTCGGACAATTCAGGATAGACTTTCGGATTCAGGATGGAAAGTGCTGGTGTTGGCATGTCCCCTGGCTCGTGATGGTCGGTGATGATGACATCGATTCCGCGCGCGGCGGCTTCGTCCACGGCCGGATTGCTGTTGATGCCGCAATCCACGGTGACCAGCACCTTGCAGGGGGAGGGGGCCGATTCCAGTGCCTTGCTCAGGGATTCGGGCGTAAAGCCGTAACCGTCGTCGAAACGGTGCGGAAGAAAGGAACTGATGACAGCGCCGTTCT
>CAYWZD010000844.1:0-1607 GCA_964462755.1 uncultured Victivallales bacterium
GTTCCCATACCGGGCTCCTCCGGAATACCGGAATGTGTTTCCGCCGGGAAACGGCGGGTCAAGCGACGGTGAAGGCGTCCGGTAAAACGAGCCAGAGCGGACGCATCGGCACTGTTTCCCGCGGGAAGAAGACGCTGGACGGAAGACAGCGCTTCCCCGGCCATTTCCAGAGCAAAGGCCTGCTTATCGGCTGGGAGGGCGGCAATGCGCTTTTCCTCGTCCCGGTAAGTTATGAAAGCCAGTTTCCGGGCCTCGGCGCAACCGGTATTGACGAGCGTATTCACATATTCCAGCGCGACATTGCCGATTGTCCGGAGCACAGCCGGATCGATCCGTTCGGGCACATCGCCGGACTTGTGGTAATTGGGGTCGCCGCCCAGCAGAAGGTAGGGGAGGGGAACTCCGGTCAGAGGTTCGCCGGGAGAGTTGTCCATGGTTCCGAAATCGGTTTCCCGGACCGTATAATCCGGATGCTCACGGAAGAGTTTCTTGAGCAGAGCGTCCGCGAAATGGGGGAATACCGGACGGTTCGAGCCGAGGGTCACGACTTTGTCCGTGCTGACGCCGACCATGTCCATGTTGAGTCCGGCGGTCATTCGCGCTGTTTCCGGGGCGTTTTGCAGATACGTCTGAAAACTCCGCGCCTCGTATGTAAAGAATACGCGGATGCCGCGCCGCCTTTTTTGGGAAAGCATCGCCCGGAGGATGCCCAGCGACAGGGCAATGCCGGACGCGTTGTCGTTGGCGCCCTGCTCGAAGAGATGTCCGGTCAGAATGATTTCTTCGTCCGTTTCGCCGGGCAGGAGACCGGTGACCATCGGAAGTTCGCCGGAATAGAGACGCGCCTTCACGTTCGCTTTCAGGCGGAGGTCCGGATGATTTTTGAGTAAGACTTCCAGTTTTTCCCCTTCGTTTGGAGTGAGGGAGAATCCGACCGGATTTCCTTCGACAGGCCAGAGCGGCAAAGTGTAATTGCACCACTGCCGACAGTCGCGGAGGTATTCGAATCCGGGTTTTCCGGGATCATTGCCGCAGAGAACGCTGCTGACGATGCCCGCCGCGCCGCGTTTCAGCCATTCCAGCGCGGTGAGAAGTCCCGGAAAGATCCGGTTCGCGAATACGAATTTACCATGAATATCCGTATTCGCGGCGTCCTCGGCGAAAACGACCGGAGCGGTGAAGTTCGCGGGACGGCTGTACAGCATCAGCGAACAGGGCGATTCCGTATAACGGCAGAGCACCGGTTCAGAGGTTTCCGGAGAGACAATTTCGAGCGTGGCTTCTTCAGCATCCCAACTCAACGGCATGAGCCATCCGCCGAAGTCCGTGCGGCCGTCGGCGGGGTAGATGCGGGTTTCAATTCCGGTCATCCCCAGTCCCGCCATGATTTCCTCCACCGTCCGGCACGTCTTCCTCATGCGCCCGGACGAAAACCAGCGGTCCGAGGCATGGATGCGGCGCAGAACGTCCAGCGTGAAATCGATGTGGGGAGAAATGTCCATTTCATGCTTCCGTCATAAGGGTTTTGTTTGCTCCAGTCGGGCGGAAAAATCTTCCGCGTAGTGACGGCAGTATCCGAACCGGGTCCGGATGAAATCCTCGATGGT
>CAYWZD010000845.1:0-1606 GCA_964462755.1 uncultured Victivallales bacterium
TGCACGACCAGCCTTCGCGGCTGGACCGCGGCAATACTGAGAGTATTGCATGACCCTTTCCAGAAACGGAAATGGTTCACTGACGCAATACTCCCGGTGTCTTTTTTGCATGAAAGAATTTTGCCTTTTGTTGATTTGACTGGAACCGGTGTTATTGTATAATGCGTTTCTTACTCACTGTAAACCAGCAACTCAACGGGAATCAACAGGAAAATCCGATGGAGAAACACAATTTTGCCTTCCGCGCAGTACAGATGGATCTGGCGCGTCAGCCGGAAACCGTGGCTTACATCAAGGGAATGATCGATTTCATCTGTCGGTATGACTACAACTATCTGATTCTCTATCTGGAGGGACGCGTCCGCACCCATTCCTTCCATGCGCTTCCTGAAAATATGTCCTATTCGGAGGCGGAAATCCGCGAAATTGTGTCTTACGCCCTCTCGAAGGGGATCGAGATCATTCCGGTGATTCCCATGTTCGGTCATGCGGAACATTTTCTGACCGTTCCCGAATTCGAGAAATACGGGGAACTTCTGGGGAATGCCCGCGGCCGCTTCGGCACGCTCAAGCATGTCTTCTGTCCGTCGAACCCGGAAACGCTCGAATTTCTGGAAAGATATGCGCGGGAGGTGTCCGCGCTCTTCCCCTGCGAGTATTTCCATGCCGGTTTCGATGAGGCATGGGATATCGGATATTGCGACGTTTGTAAGAAGCGCCTCGAACAAGAGGGACAAAGCGGAATTTATCTGTCCCACCTCAAAAATATTCATAAGATTGTCACGAAAAAGCTTGGCAAGACCATGATGATCTGGGACGACCTCTATGACATCTACCCCGAGGCGCTGGAAAAGACTCCGCGCGACGTGGTCCTCTGCGCGTGGCACTACGAACCGCTGGTCGAACTTCCGTTCGGACACGCGGGCGGTCCCCGTTCCGATCACTTCTCCCTTTACAACAAGCTCGGATTCAAGGTGCTGTTTGCTCCGGCCACCTATTCCTTCCGGAACATTTCGTCGTTTACGGACTACGCCGTGTCCCGGAACACCTTCGGCGCCTTCCTGACCTGGTGGGGCGACTCCAATCATATCACTTCCCTGCCGTCCATCGCTTACGCCGGGATGCTCTGGAGCCCGAAATTCTCCGGGGAGAAAGCGGTTCCGGAAAATGCCATCCGGGAGACGGCCGGCCTGCGGAAAAAAGAAGAAACCGCCTTGGCGGAATATTTCCTTTCCAATGATTTCTTCGCACCTCCCGTGAATCCGAAAGCCTATCTGCGGGGAGTCCTTAGCGAAAGCGAATTCAACCGCAAGCTCATGGTCGAGGCGGCTCTGGCGCTCTTTGCCAAATACGAAAAAAGCACAATCCCTTCCATGCGGAAGATTCTCTTCAGCCTGGAACGCGAGAAGATTTACTTCGAACTGAGAAAAATCATTCCCGCGCTTTATGACCTGAAACACAAGTTCAGTCTGTCTTCCGAACTCGAGGAAGTGAAAAAACAGGCCGTGTGTCTCAATGCTTTCAGCAAAGAGCTGGAAAAATCGGAACGTCCCGACCGGATGAATCCCCGCAGAACGCTGGACGCTCTGGAAAAAATGGTGAAGGA
>CAYWZD010000846.1:0-1591 GCA_964462755.1 uncultured Victivallales bacterium
CAACGACGATGTTCGAAACCGCCTTTCCGTCCCGGATCAGGTCAAAATCTTCCGCCTGCAGCATGAAAAGAACTGCCGACACCAAAATCCCCGTGAATAGAATTTTCTTCATTTCCATTCCCATTTCCCTTGTATCATGAGGAACTGTTTCCGTCAAATAATCCGCGGACTTTTTACTCCGCTTTCTCCATTTCAACCGAATCCACACGGGCTTTCGCCTTCGCTCCCCCGGAAACCTGAATATACAGATAGCCGTTTTCTCCGGGTTTCGTTTCAAATTCGAACCGGAAGGTCTGCGGTTCGGTTTTCAGCGCAAACGGGCCGAAGTCCGGGGCGCGTCTCTTGTGACTTTTCCCTTTCTCGGTGAAAGTGCTCAGATACGCGGTCAGGTTCCCTTCGCCCGAGGCCGTGATCTTCCCGACGAACTTTCCCCCTTCCGGCGGAAGGGAAAGGTAGTGCCAGAGCAGATTCGTGAACTCGATATGGTTCCGGTGGTCTTCCGTCGTAACCAATCCGGCGGAATGCCCGCTCCAGAACTTCGGAAAAGTCGGTGTTGCCAGAGTGAGGTCTTTCCGGGAAGGACCGACTTCCATGAAATTTCCGTTCTGGACGACCGGCGCAACCGGCTTGAACGATTTCAGTTCATATTTCCCGATGCTGTTTTTCTCGACCAGAAGGTTGAGCGGCGAAGTTGAAAATATCTGGACGACCGGCGAGCCGAGCCGCAGGAACAGCTTGGACGCGTTGAAACGCACGCTCCAGACTTCATATAAGGAAGGATCTTTTCGTTCCGCGGAGAGGATTTTGCTTCCCGCCAGACGTCTGGCTTCCGCGACGACTTTTCCGGAAGGATCGACCAGGGCCGCGTCTGATTCCTCGCGGAGAGAACCGCCCGCCTCCACCCGTACGGTTTTCGTTCCCGCCGGAACCGCGAAGTAGAGAGTCCCGGAACAGCCGAAAACATAGAGTTTATCGCTGGAGCTGAAGGCCTGTCCGGGCGCGGAGCACGAAACCTTGACCGTCTGGCCGCGGGCGGCAACGGCAAATTTGTAGATGCCGTTCTCCTGAGCCTCCAGCGTATAGTCCAGACTTCCTTTATAGGGAACCGCCAGAGTCTTCACATTCGGAACGGTCGGAGTGGAAAGGACAATTTCAAGCGGCTTGTTGTCATACGCATGAACAATTTCATTGGTAAAGCGAATCGGAATCCGGCTTCCCGCTTTGGCAAACACGTAGTAATCCGTATTGCCGCGGAACCGGATGCTGTCGCCCGCATTCTCGCCTTTCTCCGAAACCGGAAGGAAGTTCGCACGGTCCATCACGGCAATCTGGAACGCCTTGGCCGCCGGATCGGGAGCACTTTCGCGGATGAACTTCGCACAGTCGAACTTCTTCTCTTCGCCTTTGGAATTCTTTACGACCACATTCTCCACCACCGGCTGGATCAGGGCGTTTCCGTATTTCGAATTGAAAAGGACCGGCGCACGGTCCTGGTCGTCGATCACGGTCAGATTCCGGATCTCGATGCCGTAAAGGTCCTTCGGGGAATCGCTGGAAAGGATCATCGCATTGTATTTGGAAAGACGGTTGT
>CAYWZD010000847.1:0-1590 GCA_964462755.1 uncultured Victivallales bacterium
CCGAGCGCGAACACCGCGTCCCAGTCCGGGACGGAGTGGTCGAAGTCGGCCCACATTTTCGAGGCGCCGGTTTGGTTCTGGTCATCCAGCATTTTGTTGACCTTGGTACGAGTCGAGAAAACTTCGTGATGCCATTTCTGCATCAGTGGAGAAAGTGGACGGTCTTTACGGTTCCAACAACCGAAGGCGACGAACCAGTCATGCGGGTTCACGTCGATCCGGACATGTTCGCAAACATAGGCGAACGCCCTGGCCTTGACGATTTCATGCGGCTGTCCTTCCAGCTTCTCCGCCAGTTCGATCAGATGTTTTTTGAGCGTCTCGTTATCCTCGCCCGAGGCGGGATCGCAGACCTGTTCCCGGAATTTGCGTTCCAAATAGGGCCGGTCTTGGGAAAACGTTCCGAACAACATATTTTTGCTCCTTGGATTGGACTTTTTTCGTTCGATAGTTATATTATACGCCAAAGAGGCCGATTTATGAATAGCGGATTAAGGCAAAAAGATATATTTTTATGGCAGTCGAGATTCGAAAAGACCTGCTGACCATGCACGCGCAGCTGCATTTGCGGTTGACGCACGCGGCGATCGGGACCTTCCCGTGTCATTCGCGGAACTCCCTTCCGGTCAACCGGCTGCTGCTGGTTTTCGCCGATTCGGGACGGGACGACAGTTACATCCGCGAGCCGGCGACCGGGAAACTGCATCCGATGCGGGCCGGGCACGGCTACTTCATTCCGTGCCGCCACGAAATCGACCAGCACCAGACCGGGGAACTGCATTTCGTCTCGTTTCAGTTCACCCTCGACCTGTTTTACGGATTCGACCTGATGGCGAAGTTTCCGGAGTGCCGGGTGATCGACGATCCCGGACTGATTGCGGAGGCGCGGAACCTGATCCGTCGCCGGGACGCGCCGACCGTAATCTGCCGGATTAACGCCATCCTCTTCCTGCTCTGTACCCGATGGCTTGACGAGAACCCGGGAATTCTGGAAGCCGATTTAAAATACCGCAAGCAGTATGAATCCCTGCTGGAGTATGTGGAGCAGCACGGCGATGCGCGGATGACCGTGGGAATCTTGGCAGAAATGAGCCGGATGCGCCAGGACGTCTTCTCCCGGAAATTTACACGGGAAATGGGACTTGCCCCGAAGGATTTTATCGTCCGGACGCTGGTCCGCAAGGCGTCGCTTCTGCTGGGCGGGTCCGGTCTGCTGGTCAAGGAGGCGGCCGACCGGCTACACTTCAGTTCGGAATATTACTTTTCTCGTTTTTTCCGGCGGTATACTGGAATGTCCCCGCGGGAGTTCCGGCGGCTTAACAATATTGAAAAAAATTGATCCGATGTAATTCACCTGAAGTTTTCCTGAAAAAATGAAGAAAAGCACATGATGTGTAGGAGTAAAGCAAGGCGGAAAGATATTCAACAGCGGTGATGAGAAATTCGAGGTATCCCCTATCCTTAAGTCAACTTCGGAAATTGACATCATTGGCATCATCAATAGCATCAAAAAAGAACTAAAATGTAGTTCATTTCTACTCAGATATACATTATTTTCCTGAAATAGGCCTGACCGGTCTTCGGATCGGT
>CAYWZD010000848.1:0-1583 GCA_964462755.1 uncultured Victivallales bacterium
CCACCCGCTCAAGGACGAGAATTTGCCGGAACGGCAAGTTCGAGAGCTCCGGGCGACCTCCCGGAAGCCAATCTCACGGGAGCGGCGGCTCTCGCTCCTTTGTCGCTCGTCCGTCAGCGGTGGAACCGCCGCCATAAAGACAAAGAGCAGGAGGCTCCGCGCCCTCCAACTCCCCGGCAGGTGAGAGTCACCTGCACCTCGGCAACCAGGTTTTCCGTCTTTGAAAACTTCTCCGCCACACCGCGTTTTTTCGAAAGGGATTTGCTTTGCCGCGCCGATGTGATATATTTTAATCATCAAATAATCCATGTTTTGATGGAGACGGAAACGGAAAGATGAAAACCGGCGGTCTGACTTATTTCAACGACATCACGTTCGTTCAGTCGAACGACAGCCCCCGGCACACAGCCTCCTGCTCCAGGCGGATGTTCGAGGGGTATTACGGGATTCAATTCATCTACGGCGGAAGCGTCCGTGTCTCCGTCAACGACAACCCGCCTGAATTTTCGGATCAGCCGGCCGTTTTCATCACCTATCCGGGCGCGGCTTTCGCCTATGGATGTCCCCGGCCGGGAACCTTCCGGTCGCAGGCATATATCTGTTTTTTCGGGAACCGGGTCCGCTCCTATCTTGCGGGAGGACTGCTGGAACCGAGAGAGAAAAACCTGCTGATTCCAATCCGGAGGCCTCATGAACTTCTCGCCCTGATGCGGGATACGATGGGATGCATGAAAATCCCCGACCGCTACCACAAGGCGCTCTCCGTCCTGAAGCTGGATGAAATCCTGCTTTATATCGCGACACAGTCGGACACCGTCTCTCCGGGCCACAGCAAATACAGTGTTCAAATCCAGGAGCTTTCACAGAAAATCGCGGCCGCTCCGCTTCAGGACTGGGACTTCGGGAAGGAAGCCGGAAAAATGTTCCTTTCCTATGTTCATTTCCGCCACCTCTTCAAAAACATGGTCGGCATGTCGCCCTGGAACTATGTGCTGGAGTGCCGGATACGCTACGCGGCGGAACAGATTGCCACGACCCCGAAACGCATCAGCGACATCGCGTTTGAAACCGGCTTCAACGACAAGTTTTACTTCTCGCGCAAATTCCGGGAACGTTTTCAGAAATCGCCCTCCGAACACCGGAAGCTGTTCGGCAATTCCTGAACGAAAAGATTCCGGCCGACTCCAAAAAACCAAATAGTGCAACTAATCACCAAAAACCGCTATTGCAAAGGAGCAAAAACAAAATATATTGAATGTCATCTCATTTCAAGGAGTCCAATTTTATGAAGAGTGAATTCAAACTGGCGGTCGTCGGCCTCGATACAAGCCACGCCGTGGAATTTCCCAAGCTTCTGCAGGACCCGGCCCTTCCGGAATCGGACAGGGTCTCCGGGATGAAAGTCACCAGATGTCTCCGTTTCGAAACCCCGTTCCAGAACAAGGCGGGACTCGACAAGCGGCAGGCGTATCTGGAGAGCATCGGAGTCAAAGTCACGGAGGATTTCAATGAAGCCGTTGCGGACTGTGACGGAATCATGATCGAAATCAACGATCCGGCGCTCCATCTGGAGTATTTCGAGA
>CAYWZD010000849.1:0-1582 GCA_964462755.1 uncultured Victivallales bacterium
AGTATGCGGGATGGCATCACAGATCTGATCTTTCTGGAAAATCCGCTGGTTTTTCCGGCTTACATCATCACCTCCGGGTATCAGGTCCGGGTCGCCAGGGATTATTATAACGACTGCTCCATCCCCCGAATTATGGAAATGGATGCATGGCAGTACACCCTCTCCGGAGGCGGAGTGATCCGGGTGGAAGGAAAGGAACACGAACTTCGCCCGGGACAGGCTTTCTTCGTTCATATCCCGAGCGATTGCGTCTACTACCTGCCCGAGGGAGCGCCTCCGTGGGAGTTCATTTATCTGAACTTCGCGGGCGCCGGAGCCGGAGCATTCGCCGCCGGACTGCGCCGGAAATACGGAACCGTGCAGACGTTCGGCGAAGACTCGGAAACTCTTCGCACCGCCCGGAGGGTTCAGGACTTTTTCAGGGAGCATCCGGACTGCGGTATCTTCCAGTCCTCCCGTCTGGCCATGGAATTCCTGCTGACGCTCAACGAGGATCTCGAAAAGTGCGGCGCGGGAAACGCTGTCCACTCGCTTCTCCGGCAGATCGATTCTTATATCATCGACCATCTCGACAGCGTTTGCGGCGTCGGGGAGCTGGCCCGACATTGCGGCTATTCGCGCAGTCATTTCAGTCGCCTGTTCCATTCCCTGACCGGAGAGCCCCCGCACGACTATGCCATGCGTTTCAAGCTCGAATTCGCCCGGAGGCTTCTGCAAAGCGGGCCTCTTCCCGTCAAGGAGATCGCCCGGCGAACGGGCTTCACCGATCCCAGTTATTTCTGTCGAGCCTTCCGCAGCAGATTTCATTGCAGTCCGGGCGAATTCCGTCCGGACGCGCCGCGACAGGACATTGCCCCAGAGAAAAAACCGATCCCCGGATCATCCGGAAAACATAGGAAACATGGAAGAAACCAAGATGAAAAAGCAAGTCTTCAGAATTGAAAACGGCATCGTCATGCGGGAACTGGAAGCGGGACCCGGCGGCCTCCGGACCGTATCCCTCCGGAATCTGACCACGGGAACCGAATACATCCGGGAACCGGTCAATGAGTTCATGTTCTCCGCAAATCACCGCCATCTCCGCGCTTTCCGCGAAGCCGCGGTCAGGGTGGTCGACGGCAACCGCGAAGAGGCCGGATGCGACGTCAAATTCCTTTCGGCAAATCTCCTTTCCCCCGGACCGGCCGAAAAAACGCTGGACATCGCGCTCGAAGCGGAAGGCATGGAGATCCATCTGCTTTATACCGTATACGACGGAATCGCCGGATTCCGGAAAAAAATGACGGTCCGCAATACCAGCGGAGAGGACCTCCGCCTCGAAGGACTCATCTTCGACGACACATCGCTCTGTCCGGGCGAGTGGTGCGACTGCGATTTCTACCGCGGACAGGAAAGTCTCCCTCAGCCGCTCTGTTTCACATGCGAAGGAAATGAAGACATTCTCCGCTGTCACAATCCGAAAATGGACGAAGGCTGGTTTCTGGGCTCCACGGTTCCCGGGGTGCTCCGCTTTTTCCTGTTCTATCCGCACTGGCGCAACAACTGCGTCGGTTACAACCAGAGCTCGGCGCCGTTCGCCAAG
>CAYWZD010000850.1:0-1578 GCA_964462755.1 uncultured Victivallales bacterium
ATTCTTTTTAATCTTGAATTCCCGTATGAGCGAACCGTCTATGAAATAACGGATCACCTTCGGGGTCCATTCGAGACCATAGACATGGAAATCGTCTGAAAATTTGAAGTTGGACTTCCAGTTCCGGGCGTATACATAATGTTTATAGGGTTTGCGGGTGACGTTGTGGAGGGCCATGTTGTAGCTGTAGGTGTGCGCGAAGGATTTTCCGGCAAGTTCGAAGATGTCGATTTCAGGACAGGTCACCTCGCCGGTCTTTTTGTCTTCTCCGACACCGTAGAGCCAGAAGGCGTTATTGAAGCTGGTGGGCTGAATTTTGGCGCGGATTTCAAGATATCCGTAGCGGAATACATCCTTTGAGAAAATGCGCCCGACGCTGAAGGAATGGTATTCCGGCCCGCGCGGCTCGACCCGTCCGGAAGGCATGTTCGGGTCATATTTTGTAATGATCTGCGCCATGCCGTCTTTCACGACAATATTTTCCGGCAGGGCTCGAGCGGGAGCGTTGCCGATCGTGTAATGACGGGTGTCCATCCATTTGGTTTTGTCGAGGGCGGTTCCGTTGAATTCATCGGAAAATTCCTTGACGAGATGCCACTTGCCGCGGTCTGCCTGATCGGAAAGGGGGAGGGTGTCCGAGATTCGTTTCGGGGTTTCCGGGAGCGGGCCGACACGGACGTAGTCCTCTTCGTCGATTTTCCATTTTTTAACCAGATAGGAACGGATTGCATCGGCTTCCTTCGCGGAGAAATCCTTGCGGTTGAAAATCAGGATCTCCCCGATATCACCGGTCACATACCCGCGAAGGCCGCCGTTCGAACCTATGAGCAGAGGGTGAATGAAATTTCCCTCCGAGGAAGTGTAGAGGATTCGAGGCTTTTCCTCGCCGCCGGCGGCGCCGCTGCTCAGAGTGTAGGTGCCGGGCGCGGCGCGCGTGCCGTCATCCCAGTAGAGCTGATGCTGCCAGCCTTCCGCCTTCTGGGAGTCTTCGCGGCGGAAGACGACGAACGCGGAAATTTCCTTCAGATTCAGCGGTCTCTGCGTGATGAACTCCTGATTTCCGGAGAAGCGGGCCATGGGAAGATGGTTCAAGCCGTCGGAAAGGAATGCGGCGCCGGAACCGCTCTTCTTTTCCTTAACATCGTTTCCCTGTCCGGAAACATCGCGCCATGAAACAATCCGGCCGTCTTTCAACCCCAGTGAGGAGGGCCGTGCCGCGTCGAAGTGTGCGACCAGTCCTTCCGGAAGTTCGCTTCTGGTGGCTTTGAAGTCGATCCCCTTGAAACTCGCCCGGATGCTCTCGAAGACGGCAGAGCCGCCCTTGATGACTCCAAACGAGACAGCGCCGAGAGAAAAAGTTTTGCCGGGGGCGTCCCTGAGAGTCAGCTGTTTTGTATAGGTGAGGACGCCTTCTTTTGTCCGCAATTCGACGGTGTCGTTTTTAACCCAGCCGCGCGGGGTGCTTTCAAAAATGCTCAGGTAAAAGAATACGGGTTTCGCACTGCGGATGACGGCCGTGATTTCAACGATGTCCCCCGGTTTTGCGGCGAACTTTGTTTTCTGCGTGACCATGACGGG
>CAYWZD010000851.1:0-1560 GCA_964462755.1 uncultured Victivallales bacterium
GTCATGAAACCGCTTTACTTGTACAGCAAAGTGGAGTCCTCCCTTCTTTGCGTGGAGGCTGAAGAAAAGCTGGAAATTTCCCGCGTGCTGAATGCGGACGGAACCCCGGCCGACTGTCCGCTGAATTGCATTCAACCCCTTGAAAACGGCGGGTTCCGCTATCTTTTCGATGCTTCGAAACTTACGTCATGGTCCCCCTCGTCGCCTGTCCTTTATGATCTGGAAACGGGAAGCGATAAAGTCCGTTTCGGATACAGTGAACTTCGCACCGTCTCCAACCGGGACGTTCTGTTGAACGGAAACCCCGTTTATCTCCGTGGCTACATCCGCGGAATCATTGCCCACGACCATCCGAACATGACAGGCGGCACGCTCAAGGAAGCCGCTCTCAAGAACATCCGTCAGGCGAAAAAATACGGTTTCAATCTGGTCCGTTTCCACAGCACGGTGCCGACCCCGGAATTTGTCGAGGCCGCAGACGAACTGGGGCTCCTCATCCACATGGAAATCGGATTCGCCTACGAGATGGACGACAAGGCCACGAAGAAGCATCTTTCCATGGACAACAAGGCATGGGAGGAAACGATTCTCCGTTACAGGAATCATCCGTCCGTCGCCATTTTCTGCATCGGCAACGAAATGCACAATTCCGGACACTACAAGGAAGTCAGCGCCCTCTATGAACTCGGACGCCGTCTCGCGCCCGGAAAACTCATCATGGACAACTCCGGCTGGGGCGAATTCGACCGGCAGACCGCGGACATTTATTCCCAGCACATCGCCTACTTCTTCCCTTACAAGCATCATGCCGGGATGTTCCATTCGGACGCCCCGTGGCGGATGAACGGTTCCGCTTATGACGAAAAGCTTGATGTCGAGACCAAAGGAAAAAACGTCGATGCGGAAATCCACCGCACAATTGTTCCCGCGAAGCCCGTCATCGCCCATGAGGCGGTTCACTACATCGACATTCCCGATTACGAGGCACTCAGCCGGAAGTTCGACGATTTCTGTGCCCGCGTCGGAGAAGATTATCTCCGTGCCAACGAGATCAAAAAGCCGCGTTATATGACCGAACTGCCCGCGCTCATCCGCCGCAAGGGACTCTCCGGAAAGGTTCCGGACTATATCGCCGCTTCCCAGCAGTTCAAGCTGGCCGCGATCAAAACGTATCTCGAAAGCTGCCGGAACTCTTCCCTCTGCGGGTTCGAAATGCTTCAGTTCTCCGATTGTCTCAAGTATGAAAACAAAAACGGCATCGTGGACTGTTTCGATGACGATAAGTTCATTCCGGCCGACTGGATGCGCACCTTCAACGATGACGCCGCCCTTCTGTCCAATCTGGAAAACGAGGTCTATTATTACGGCGATGAGGTTCGCGGAAGCATCCTGATTTCCAACTTCCTGTCGAATCCGTCCGTGGTCGGCGGCTCGCTCCGTCTGAGTGTGAAGAGCGACTCCGGCGAGGAGACCGTTTATTCCGGAAACAATGTAACTTTGTCCGGCGGACTCCAGAAAATCGCGGACTTCACCCTGCGGTTCAAGGAAAAGGAACAGGCG
>CAYWZD010000852.1:0-1559 GCA_964462755.1 uncultured Victivallales bacterium
GGGTTTCTTCGTCTTTTCACGGAAGAGGCGCAGTTCCTCGTAAATCTCATCGGACGCCGTCACCTCTCCGCCGGGAGTGTCCAGATTGACGATCAGCGCCTTGATCTGATCGTCCTCCGAGGCCCGCCGAATCCGGGCGCAGATGGACCGGGAATCCGCCACTTCGGAAAAGGAATCCGTTATATCCGAAACAATCACGCCCTTGACATCGATCACCGCAATCTTCGGCTGGGTTTCCGCGGAATCGAACTCTCTCTGTCCGCAGACATATTCCTCTTCAAACGAATCGGGATCGTCATAGGCCAGCTTTTCGGGAGGGGCCAAGCGGGAAATATAACTGATTGCGCCGAAAATCAACAGTCCGATCACGACCAGAATCAGAAAACCGGCAAGCAGAAATCCGCATCCGAAACAGCTGAAACTGAAGCTGGACCTTTTCTCATGTTCTTCCGCCATACAAAAAACCTTCTTTCTGTCAAAGGGTTTCAATCAATTCAGGCGACAATATTTCCACGCGGAAAGTCCGCGCCGCCTCAACATCATATTCCGCCGCGGACGGGGTCAGGCAGCTGGCCGAAGCCGCGCACAATCCCAACTGAAACGCCTCCAGCGGCGCGGTCCCGCTCAGAATCTCGGAACAGGTCACCGCGGAACAGGTATCTCCCGCCCCGATCGGGTTGACGACCTTGGAGACCTTCGGGACGGAGAGCCTCCAGACGTTCACGCCGTCAAAGAAAAACGCGCACGACGCCCCCGCCGTGACAGCCGTCATTTTCAGGCGGTAGTGTTTCTTGCAGAACCGGAAGGCATCCCGCAGTTCCCGCTGTCCGGTGAGTTTCAAAATCTCCTCCTGATTCACCTTCATGAACGAAATCTCGTGTTTCAGGGATTCTTCCACATTCATAAAGGAGTCCAGCATGACAAACTTCCCGTTCCGGACGGCTTTTTCGATCAGGCCGGAATAGAAGTGTCCGGTCACTCCGGGCGGATAGGTGCCGCAGACGGCCAGCGCGTCGACTTCATCAAGAGCATCCAGTCCCGTCTGATACAATTCCTTGGAGGTTTCGAAGGTAATGGGCTCGTTCGGCTCGATCAGCTCGGTCACGGACGGCGGGGTCTCGCTGATGACCGTCGAACAGGTGCGGGTCACCGCGGAAGAATTCACGGTGATATGGATAATTCCTTCATGATCAAGAACATCCGTCAGCATTTTCCCGGTGGAGCCTCCGGCGAACTGAAGCAGTCTTGTCTCCGCCTTGCCCCAGTGCTTCGCCGCACGGGAGAAGTTGATTCCCTTCCCGGATGCCGTCTGCTCCAGAGCATACGCCCGGTTGACTTCCCCGGGCGCCAGACTCCGGAAATGGAGAGTCTTCTGCCACGCCGGATTCAAACCGCATACGAGTATTTTCTTCATGAGAGATGTCATTCCTTCCATTCGATTCCGATATTCCAGAAAGGTACCCTTTGAAACAGGGTTTGTCAAGTTCAAACCATCCGCCGTCCATCCAAAACTCAACGAATTTTCCCGGAAGCAGGATTGCATTCCATCCCTCCCGATG
>CAYWZD010000853.1:0-1558 GCA_964462755.1 uncultured Victivallales bacterium
AATGCGTGGACAGCGTCGCGTCGCAGCAGGGCGCGGACTTCGAACATATTCTGGTGGACAACTGTTCAAAAGACCGTACCGTGCAGCTGGCCATCGAACACAATCCGAACCTGAAAATTCTTTCCGAACCGGACCGGGGAATCTACGATGCAATGAACAAGGGCGCCCGTCTTGCATCCGGTGACATTCTGGCCTGGCTCAATGCCGATGACACCTATGTTCAAGAGACATTTCCGACCGTTCTCCGGACCTTTTCCGAACATCCGGAAGCCATGATTGTTCACGGCAATCTGAGGGTAAACGGAGAGGAAGTCCATCCCCCTTCCCCCCCGGCCTCCTTTGGCGGCGCACGGATCTTTCATCCGGCCGCATTCATCCGCCGTGAACTTTTTGAACGGCTTGGTCCGTTCGATCCCACCTATAAGATTTGTGCCGACCTGGACTTTTTTCTCAAAGCCAGAAAGGCGGGTGCCGAGTTTCACCATGTGGACAGAATTCTCACGGATTTTGCGCTGGGCGGAGCCAGTACAAAACATCGAATTCTGACGGCGGAAGAAGTCCGGCGCGCCCTCCTTGAAAATGGGTTCGGGTGGTTCCGGGCTAACCTGTTCTATTCCGGTATGCGCCTGCGGGGATTCGCTGCAAAATGCTTTGGCCGTATGCCTCAGGCGCCCTCAAATTGAATTTTCCGAAAAAATGAATCAGCGGCTTGCGATTTCGGAAAAATCATGTATAATATAAGGCATTCAACCCGATATGGAACCGTAGCTCAGTCGGTTAGAGCAGGTGACTCATAATCACCGGGTCGCTGGTTCGAGCCCGGCCGGTTCCACCACTTTTATCACACATTCAAGCCGCTTGTAATGAACGATTTGCACCTTTTTATCCCACAAAGTATCTCTTTCTTTTTTTTCCGAATAAAAGCGATCTTTTCCGAGGGTAAAACACCCTGAGCGTCCAGCAAGCGTCCAGCACTTTTTCAGTAAAGTCTTGAACAGCCCTGATCGCACGGGATCCTCAAATCAACCACTTCAATAAGATACAGCACCAAAGCGTTGCTCGCAACCCTGTATATCTGTCATTTTCTTTTTTCAGTCGACTTTTTTGATCAGGAGCCTTTGACGCTCCGGGCATGACAAACACATGCCACCTTTAACAAAGATTGGAGAAAGAACATGAAAGCCTCGACATTGGAAGTTATTGGAAACGTCCTCTCGGCGGACGGCACAGTCACCACGGAACAGAGAGACGTAATTCTGCGTTCCTGCCGTCAAAATGTGCCGAAACGGAAACTGATCGGAGCTAAAGCAGCAATGGAGATACTGGGCATCTCCAGACCTACCCTCCGCTCCTATGTTGCAAATGGACAACTGGAGCAGGTCAATTTTTCATCGCGGCGCGTCCGCTTCGACGAAGCCGCCATCCAGCGACTTGCCTATGCGGGGTTCCAGGAAAGTGATGGAGTTGATCCCCAAAAAATCGGATGAATTCTTCCATGCCTCCTCTGCATAGTAAATGGTGGTCGGGAGGCATGGAGGTGCCATTTCAACGATTTTGG
>CAYWZD010000854.1:0-1553 GCA_964462755.1 uncultured Victivallales bacterium
CAGCCGGTGTTCGACCTGATCCGTTCCCTCTATTCCAACCTCCAGCAGTATGATTCCTGGTGCGATGACGCGGTGAACCGTCCGGAAATTGGGCTCGTGTTCCCGAAATCCATTACGGCGCTCCGTTCCGACCATTCGCTTCAGGCGGCCACCCGCATGCTGACGGAACTCAAGCTCCAGTTCGACATCGTTACCGAATATACTTCCTGGGATTCCTACCGTCTTCTTATCCTGCCCGACAATGTGCGTCTTTCCAAAGAGACGGCCGCCCGGCTGGAAAAACATCTTGCCAAAGGCGGCGCCGTGATTGCCAGCGCATATTCCGGACTCGATCCGGAAGACAAGCAGTTCGTTCTGAAAGGCTGGCCCGTCGAATACAAAGGTCCGACTTCGCACGATCCGCTTTACTTCCAGCCGGACGGACCGGCCGCCGCGGGGCTGCCCGACATGCCGCTCTCCATTTATGCCGGAGGAACCGAGGTGAAGGCGGCTCGCGGGGCGAAGATTGAAATGTATTGCGTCAAGCCGTATGTGAACTGGGCGTGGGATGGTCTGCGTTCCAACTACTACACGCCGCCGCAGGAGAAGACGGACGAGCCGTTCCTGGCCGTCAAGGGAAAAGTGGCGTATGTCTGCGGTGAGATCTTCGCCAGCTACTACAAACTGGCCCCTTATCAGATGCGTGTGCTGCTTGGAAATCTGATCGGACGTTTTCTTCCCGATCCGAAGTTCAAATCCTCCACACTTCCAAGCTTCACCCGAGCCTTCGTTCAGGAGAACAAAAACATGGAATTGGTCCATGTGCTGGCGTATGCGCCGGAACGTCGCGGCGCGACCGTCGCGCTCGAGGATCGCTCGACTCTCGTGAATACGGAACTTTCCCTGCGCACGGACGGGAAAAAGGTGAAAAAAGCCTATCTTGCTCCCACGCGAGAAAAACTTTCCTTCACGACGAAGGACGGCTATTGCACGGTAAACGTTCCCCTGATTCAGGGATATGCGCTGGTCGTGTTCGAATACTGACCGTATGGCCGGGAAATTTCCTTCATAAAATGACAAAACGGGCTTTCCGGGAAATCAATCCGTGAAAGCCCGTTTTACTGTACGGGTGTTTTATTTGCGGGAAGAAATTACTTGTAGATCAGGATCTGTTCGCCTTCGCGGCAGAAGTTGAACTTTTCCCGGGCCACTTTTTCCGCGGCGAACGATTTGTGTTCCAGATCGTGGACGTCGCGGATCAGTTCCTGGCATTCTTCCTGTGCTTCCTTCAGTTCCTGCTCGAGATTGTAGACGTTCTTCTGCATGGCCGTGTATTTGCGGTAGACCGGCATGACCAGAATCACCGAAAAGGCGAAAATCACCGCCAGAAGGGCATAGAGGGAGAGAGAAAGCATTTTTTGAACTTTGCTGTCCATGGGAAAACACCTCCTGAAGACGGCCCGCCGTGTAAGGAACCCGGAAGGCGGACCGTCCGACGGTTGCGCCTTACATCTGAAGCGTCATCAGAAATTCGGCATTGGTTTTCATTTTCTTGAGTTTTCCGATGATGAGTT
>CAYWZD010000855.1:0-1548 GCA_964462755.1 uncultured Victivallales bacterium
TCTTTACAGGCATTTCCGTTTTCTCCGCTTAGAAATTATGGGTCACCAGACCGTCACGCAGTTTCGGCTCGAACCAGGTGGACTTCGGCGGCATGATCGCCCCGGCGTCCGCGATATCCATCAGCTGTTCCACCGTAGTGGGATACATGGAAAACGCCACAACGGCCTTTCCTTGCGAAACCAGCTTTTCGAGTTCCTTCGTTCCGCGGATTCCTCCGATGAAATCGATCCGCTTGCTGGTGCGGGGATCGTCGATTCCCAGCAGGGGCGCCAGCACATTGTCCTGAAGGATGCTCACGTCCAGACGCTCGATCACGCCCAGTTTGGCAATGTCGAACTTCGGCATCAGCAGACTCCATTTGCCGTCCAGATACATGCAGAACTGTCCGCCCTTCGCCGGTTCGGTCGAGGAGGCGGGAGCAATCGTGAACTTTTCCCCTAGCTTTTTCAGGAATTCGGCGGAAGTCATTCCGTTCAGGTCCTTGACCGCACGGTTATAAGGAAGAATCCGGAGTTCATCGGCGGGGAACGTCACCGCGAGGAAGAAATTGTAGTCTTCCTTGCCGGTGTGGGCCGGGTTTGCCTTGCGGCAGGCGGCCGCGGCGCGCGAGGCGGAGGCGGCGCGGTGATGACCGTCCGCGATATAGAAGAAAGGAACCTTATTGTTGAAGAGTCCGGAAAGACGTTTGCTCCGTTCCGCGCCGGCCTTCCAGAGCTTGTGGGTGATGCCGTCGGCGGCGGTGAAGGAGAAATACGGTTCCTCCTTCTTGATCTCATCGACGATCGCGCTGATCTCCGCGTTGGAACGGTAGGTCAGGAAGACCGGGCCGGTATGATTGCGAAGCTCCATCACATGACGGGCGCGGTCGTCTTCCTTGTCGCGGCGGGTCTTCTCATGTTTCTTGATGATGTCGGCGTCATAGTCGGCGGCGGAAGCGGCTCCGGCGACGCCGGTCTGCGTCCGGTTCCCCATCTTGAGGGAGTAGACATACAGGTTGGCTTCGGGATCTTCTTCCAGCGGAGCGGCCTTGCACAGACGCTTGAAATTGGCCGCCGCCTTGGCATAGACTTCGTCGGAATAGAGATCGGTTCCGGCGGGAAGTTCGATTTCGGGGCGTGAAACCCGGAGGAAGCTCAGCGCATTGCCCTCGGCAAGGGCCGCGGCCTCCTCGGTATTGACCACGTCGTATGGAACCGCCGCGACCGCCGCGACCTTCTCCGGACGCGGCATCAGGGCGTGAAATGCATTGAAAACAGCCATAAGTCAACTCCTGAATTTGAAGATTTTCATTCAGCGGAAAAGATACACGTTCAAACGTCATTCTTCAAGTACGGAACCGAAGAATAATCACCTTTTGTCCGCTGTCGAACTCTTTCAAATTCATCAGGAGGCGAACGTCCGGGACAGGGCCGGATTCCCTTTATCTGAGATTCGGAGTGCAGTTTTCCGGGGAATGCATATCCTTGAAAAGAATGCCCCGGTTGTCGCCGCGTTTCCAGAAGGCTTTTTCGACGCCGGTCACATGCCCGTCCAGAAAGAGGACCGTG
>CAYWZD010000856.1:0-1548 GCA_964462755.1 uncultured Victivallales bacterium
GACTTTCTTTCCCGCGCATTCGAGGACGGCGGTCAGCTTGTCGGCGTCGGGCAGGTTCAGCGTGACTTTGAACACCGCTTCCGGCTCGTTCATATAGAATGATAGATGTCCCAGCAGTGAAACCGGGTTGCGTTTTTCGGTTGCCAGATGACGGTTGAAGATCAGCTTGCCGTCCGCGTCCGTGATTTGGACGCCCACGCGTTTCAGAAGGGCGGACGTGGGAAAGACAAGTGTGGTGTCACCTTTTTTCAGAAACACTTCTTTTTCGCCGACCGGCTTGTCCGCGGCGGCAAGATCGATGACGGCGACCTTGACTTTTCTGTCGGTTCCGGTCAAGTTGCGCAAGAGCAATGTAAGCGTATTGCCGGAGGCGGATTCGGAACTGATCGCGGATATGGCGCCGAGCGTGTATTGGCGGATCACGGTTTCGGGCAGGTTCGCTTCCGGCCAGTATTCATTCTTCCGGTAGCCGATGGTCGGGATACGGGCAATGCTCAGGTTTTCGCGGTAGACTCCGTCGTTGCGGCAGACATTCACCAGCCATTGGGAAGCGAGGTCGCTTCCGGCGAAATTGGAGAAGGGGAGGGTCAGCAGGTAATCGACCGATCCGTCTTTCTCATTTTTGACCGTTTCACATTTCCAGTTGCCGTTCCAGGCCACATCGTCGCCGAAGCCGAGATCGCACCGGGCGCCTGCCGCGTTGGCGGCGAAGTGAACGGACTTTTCACCGTTGCCGCAGGGGTCGAAGAAACTTTCCGTGCCGTTGGTGAACAGGGAAAAGGTGTCGTGCGGACCCGGTTTCGAGAGCCTGTAATCCTCGCCGAAATTACGGTAGGCCAGATAAAGGTTGTCATCGTCGCAGGCAAGATACGCTTCTGTTTTCAGACGCGGAGTTTTGGGGCCGAAATGAAAGTTGTCCAGTTTGACGGCGTGCTTCTTCCACGAATCGAGTGCAACGGTCGGCTTGACGGACGCCGGGAGCTTCGGGATGGAGAAGGAGGGCGCGCGTTCGGGCTTGTCTTCGGGGGTGAGCTTGATCTTGTCCAACTCGGAAGGACGGTAAGCCGTGGCAAAAGTTTTGCCGGACTTGATCTCTTCCGGAGACGGGGCTTTTTCCAGCAGTTCAGACTGGACGTCATCGACCCAGAGCGTTCCTTTTGAATCGCGGGGAATATTGATCCATGCGGGAGAGTAGACGAACGGTTTGCCGAGTTTCGGATTGACAACCTCATAGCGTTTCCATTCTTTTCCGACGGTGAGGAGCGTCTTTTTTGCACCGTATCCGTATCCTACGGAAACCTTCATGTCATCGCGGTCGGACTTCATCCACAGGGAAAGGACTCCCGGCTGGTCCAGCACCGTACCCGTGCTGTGGAGGGAGATGGACTGTCCTTCCGTGAGTTCGTTGTTGACGAGTTTGAGCGAATATTTGCCGCTGTGCTTTTCCTTGTCGTCGGCGGAAACGGTGGCGATGTATTTGTCATAATCGAGATTTTTGCCTAGGGTGAAGTCCGCGGTGCTCTGGCGGGTGACGTAGAGCGGGAAGCC
>CAYWZD010000857.1:0-1544 GCA_964462755.1 uncultured Victivallales bacterium
TCCATTCCGGGAAGCCCGGTAAACTCCACATATTCCGCGCCGTCCTGTTGATAATGCTGGATGTCGCATTCGGGAAAGACTCCCGGCGTGAGAATGGTGCCATCCTCGAATTCCACTTCCAGCGTATTATTTCCGGGAGACAGAAGAGTGGTCGTTTTTCCTCCGAACTCCCGGACGTCGATATGATCCGGGAATCCGTTGCCGCCGTTCAGATTGAAAGAGATCCGTAAATCCTCGGTTTCGATCTGAATGATTTTTTCTCTCATAAATAAAATCCGTTCAATTTGTTTTCGGATGATTCAATCCGCAATGAATATTATATTTTTGTTTTTTTGAACCAGCGGGTTTCTCCGGCTTTCATGGGGAATATGATTTTTTCTGTGTCCCGGGCAATAGTCATGCCGGTGGCCAGGTCAATCAGGTTGCAGGCCCCTTTCCATTGCAGGGTTTTCACGCCATCCGTTTTTGCGTGAAGTACCAGTATCCCGTTTCCGGAAGCGAAGACATCTCCTTCGGGAGCGACGGGCTGAATGCCGGCTTCTTTGGCGAGAGCCCGGATCATCTTTGGATTCATTGTCAGACAAGGGAGACTGCCGAAGTAAACAGCCGTCCAGTTTTTATGGCGTTTTATGGCTCCGGCGATATAGTCGCTGCCCTGGTAGCGTGCGAGCGGAACAGCTTCGGGATCGTCAATAAAATGAAGAGGTATTTTTCCGGAGAGTCCGTAGAGAGGAAATACCGGCAGTCCGACAGCGATGGGATCGGTGAATCCTTCCGAAGTGCAAATCGGCTCGGTCAGAATTTCAGGACGCAGTTTGACATGAATTCCGGTCAAGCGGAAGATGTTTTTTTCGAATCCGCCCGGCGCGGCTGCTCCGGTGTCATTGAAGAAGACAAGGATATTGTTGTCTTTCTGCATTTCTTTTTCGATCCAGGTAATTTCCTTTTCAGAGAGTCCCACTGCGCTTGTGAAGATGTTCAACTTGCTTTTCGGGCGTAAGGGATTGGCAAGATCGGAAGTGTAGTAATGCTGCCACGGGATTCCGTTGTCAGCACAATAGAGTTCGCTCAAATGCCCGGTAAGGTGGTCCAGCTGTTTTTGGGTTGTATAAAATAACTGCTGTTTTTCCTCGTGAAAATAAGTGATGCCGTCCCAATCGTTTTTTACCGGATCTGAAATCACTCGTCTGGAGGCTTCTGCGACTTCTTTCAAAATGGGGGAATAGGGTCCATTTCCATGCGAAATGGCAGCGCTGTCCCATCGTCATGAACCAGCCGGTCTGGCCTTGCGCCAGAATGCATCCGAAAGAACGGCGGAGCTGGTTGAACGCATTTTCCGGCGAAGCGTCGAACGGAACGCCCAGATATTGCCGTCCGTTGAAGTTTCCGCAATTCGAATAATCGTTGCGGTAATCCATTTCCTCGAAGAACATTTTATTGTGCAGACGTGCGGAAGCAAGTGAAAGAGAGGCCGTCGAAAACGCCCCGAGATTCCGTTTCCGCATGTAGGAGCCGGGCGTTGCAAAGAAATCGACATGTTCCGA
>CAYWZD010000858.1:0-1544 GCA_964462755.1 uncultured Victivallales bacterium
ACAAAATGCGTCCGGACATCCGCGCCATCCTTCACGCCCATCCGCCGGCGCTGGTTTCCTTCAGCATCACGGGGCAGATCCCGAACACCTATGTTCATCCTACCGCAAAAATGATCTGCGGCACGGTCGGATACGCCCCCTACGAGGTCCCCGGCAGCGAGGCCCTCGGTAAAAAGGTCTCCGACGCTTTCGCCGAAGGGCACAGCACCATCCTTCTCGAAAACCACGGCGCATGCACGGCCGGAGCCACCCTCCTTCAGGCCTTCCAGCGCTTCGAGACGCTCGATTTCTGCGCACGCCTCATCAACAGCGCCATCCAGCTCGGAACCCCGTATTATCTCTCCGAAACCGACCTCGAGTTCAGCCAGATCGACCGGAACGCGGATTTCCGTCCGGCGGTGCTTGAGGAACATTCCAGCGAAGAAATGGAACTCCGCTATCAGATGTCCCTGCTGATCCGCCGCGCCTACCGCCAGAAGCTCTTCACCAGTACGGAGGGAACCTTCGCCGTACGGATCGACAAGAACAGCTTCCTGATCACCCCCCGCGAACTCGACCGGGGCGGCCTCCGTCCGGAGGACATCGTCCTCGTCAAGGGATCGACCTTTGAAGCCGGACACAAGATCAGCCGCGCAACGTGGTTCTTCAAGGCGATTTTCGACGCGCAGCCGGAAATCAACTCACTGCTCATCGCCAATCCCCCGAACCTGATGGGCTATTGCGTTTCCCACAAGCCTTTCGATCCCCGGGTCATCCCGGAAAGCTACATTCTGCTGAGGGAGGTGCCTTCCTTCCCCTTCGGAACCCATTTCCGTGACCGCCGCAAGGTGACCTCGGTCATTTCTCTGCGCTATCCCGTGATCATGATCGAAAACGACTGCATCCTTTCCAGCGGACGTACCCTTCTCGAGGCGTTCGACCGCATGGAGGTGGCGGAATACAGTGCCAAGGCGACCATCAGCGCCCGCGCTCTCGGCGGCATGAAACCGATCAGCGACAAACAGGTGGCGGACCTCGTCAAGGCGTTCAAGCTGATCCCCTGATCGGAAGCAGCGCGGTTCAGAACGGCTCCTCCCGGAAACGGGAAAGCCGTTCCGCGCTTTTCAGCAGACGGCTCAGGATGAGTTCCTTCCGCACCGCCGTCACTTTTTCGGGAGACGCATAGACTCCCAATGCGGCGATAACCTCATGGTTATGCCCAACTTGAGCGCCACTCTCTGTTCCGTATCCGCAGAGGCTTTTTCAACTCATCCGGACGGGGAAATCCTTCTGAAGGACGGGGTGAAAACACTCCGCGGAAGAGGAAAGAGCCGTTCGGATACCGGGTCCTCAAAAGCTGAAAAACTGGACAAAATCCGTCGGACGATGGGGAGCCATGACGGAACGATGCGGCGTCCCGGAACTCAAGCAGATGGCCTCCGCCATCCGCGACAAACTCGACGGCATCGTTACCTTCTGGACCTTCCATCATCTGACCAATGCCTCGCGCGAGGGCTTCAACAACAAAATCCGATGGTTGATCCGACAGGCTTACGGCTTCCGCG
>CAYWZD010000859.1:0-1537 GCA_964462755.1 uncultured Victivallales bacterium
TCCAGATCGTCGGCGCGAAGACGGCAATCCTCGGCGCCCCGGCAGGTTCTGGAATCGCGGATCAGCTGATCCGCCCGGTCGAAATCGCATTTTGCGGCTACCCGGCGGGCTTTCCTGACCAGATCCAGCGCGGACGGATTGATGCTCTGGTAAGCGTAGTATCCGGCGAAAACCACAATGATCGTGATGACGACGATCAGCAGGTTCTGCCAGAGTTTGGATTGGGAATGGTTGACAGAGGCGTCCAGAAATTTGGCGTCCACGTGGGCGAAGGAAATGATGTCCGCTTCCTTGAGCATGCGCTCGATGCCGGTCTTAAGCGGATTGCCGTTCACGGTCGTGCCGTTTTTGCTGCCGAGGTCCTTGATCCAGCAGCCGTCCGGACGCACGCTGATTTCCGCGTGGCGCTGGGAGATCAGCTGGTTCATGACCGGAACATCGCAGGACGGAGAAGATCCGATGACATAATTTTTATTTTCGAGTTTGACGGTCTGCCCGGTGGAAGCGCCGTTCAGGAACTGGATCGCGTTGAATCCCGTTCTGCCGTTGTTTTCCTTGGCCTCCTCGACCACCAGGAGACAGTCCCCGATCGAAATGGTGTCGCCGCTCTGGAGAACGCGCTCCTGAATGCGCTGTCCCTTGATGTAGATGCCGTTGCGGCTGCCCGTGTCACACACGCACAGCTTGCCCTTCTGGAGGGTGATGGCGGCGTGGTGCCCCGACGCAACCGAGTCGGCTTCCGGAATGACCCACTGGCAGTTATGGCTTCTGCCGATCGAGATCGAACCGGAAATCTCGGCCGAATCGATTTCATGAAGGATGCTTTTTTTATACTCGAGACGGATCAGCAGATGTTTGTTTTTCATGGTCATTCCCAACGGTTGCGACGAATATTGAGGTTGCGGAGATCATCTTCGGAAGAGAAAACGGCGGCGCAGGCGTCCCGGATGACATCGGCTCCGCGGTCATTGCCGAGCGCTTTTTCCTTGAGGTATGCGATCCTCTGCGCATTATACCAGTCGCGCTGGTTCTTCCGGAGCTTGCGGAGCTGTTCGAGGGCGCGTTCCCGGAGTTCCTCGTTCCGTGTCGTTGCGGCGTTGACAAGCACACCCCGCAGGAGCCGCATGATCTTGTCCCACATCACCGGGGACATCTTGGTCAGCAGGAGCTTCGCTTCGTTGAGCATATCTTCGGATTTTCCGGAGAGCACCTCTTTCCCGCCTTCCCAGTGATCCGTGACATACCGCTCGGAAAAGAAAAGGAACGGGAAACTTCCGATGAAGTCGGCTCCTCGGACCCGTTCCGAAGCGGGAATCTCCACCAGCCGGACGATCCGTTCGTCCCCGGCGCGGAAGAACAGGGCTTCCCCGTACCAAGACTGATTTTCATATTCCCGGCTGTACGTCACGCTGATGCAGGGCAGTCCGTTGTCCTTTCCGATGAAGAAAATCTCGGACGGCTGTCCGAAATTCCAGTGCGCCCCGCCGGATGAAATTTCCTTGATCCAGTTCTGGAGCGAGGTCATGCGGTCTTCATG
>CAYWZD010000860.1:0-1536 GCA_964462755.1 uncultured Victivallales bacterium
TGGCGCGGCCGATGTCATGGATCATGTCGTCCAGCGGTGCAAAATTCAGACGGTCATACCAAAGCCATACCGGAGGATACTGGGAATAGGGGGTTCCGCGCGAATTGACCGTATGGGCCGGAAAAATGCAGATCGTGTCATACCCGATCTGTCCGAATTTTTCGATCGTATTCAATGGCGTGTAAAAAGAACGGTAGGCAAGAAACGGAAGGCTTTTCATGGTGGATCACTCCTTATTCTCAACGGACTCTATCTTCATGTTCAGGATGATTTTTCTGCGTGCCGACGAACGGTTTCGTATCTGACGGCAGAGCTGTTCGATGGCGGCGCGGCCAAGCTCTCCGGTCTGAATCCCCGCCGTGACGACATCCTCTGCCGTGGCAGGGGAGTCCGTCCCCGAGAGCTGAAACACTCCATATTGAAGAGCGGCAAGATGCCCTTTGTCCGCGGCGCTCCGGACACCCGGAAGAAACGCTGGGTTGGAGCAGATCACCGCATCGGGCATGGTTTCTGAAAGAAAACGGGAAAAGCCGTCGGAAGTTATGTTGGAATCCGTCGTAAGAAACACGAGGCGTGTATCCATCTCCACAGACATTTCTTCATGCGCCCGGTGGTAGCCTTCGACCCGTGAACGCATGGTCTGGAGATGTCCGTGCTCTCCAATCATGGCGACCCGGCGACATCCCCGCGCAAATAAAGCTTCCGTCAGTTCCTTGCCACCCTGGAAATTGTTGTTTGCGACAATATTGCAGTCGATTTTTTCAAAGAAAAGGCAGAACAGGACGAACGGATATTTCCGTTTCTCAAGCTCCCTGACCAGTGAATCGTCGTTGCCGATGGAATTCGGATACAGGACCAGACCGGCACAATGCCGGACCGCGCGGGCGACGGCCCGCTGTTCGTCGTTCAGATTGCCCCAGTCGTAAAGATACAAGTCCAGACTGCATCCGTATCGGACCGCTTCGTCCTGCATGGCTTCGATGGTTTCCTTCCAGATGCCGCCGCGGGTCGGAAAAACGAGAGCCAGCGCCCGGGAGTTCGCCTGCGGGTCGGCCGGATTCTGCTGTGCGGTAAGTACGGTTCCCCGGTGTTTGACCCGGCAGACAATTTGCTCGTCCGCCAGCAGACGCATGGCCGTGCGGATCGTATTTTCCCCAACTCCGAACATGGCGGCCAGTTCCGCGGTCGTGGGCAGCAGTTCGATCTTTTTTGCCTCGGGAGACAGGGCGAATTTCCGGATCGACTCATAGACCTGAAGGTACAGGGGCCGTTCCCCCGTCCGGTCGAGCATTTTTCTGGAAAACAGGTTTCGCATGGTCCGGATTCCTTTCATGCGGATTATTGTACAGCCTCCCTGAAAGAAAACAATTCCAGAAAGGCAAGTTTGAAAGTTTTTTGTGGTATTTAAATAGACAATATAATTTTTCCGTTTCAAAAAACAGGTCGAGGAAACGAGTTCCCTGTTATCCATATTTTATGTCGGAAAACGGTTTTTCTGTTTTTGGCATAAAAAAAGAGGTTCCCGGCTTTTCTTTT
>CAYWZD010000861.1:0-1536 GCA_964462755.1 uncultured Victivallales bacterium
CGGTCTTTGCGGACCATGACGCTGATGGCGGAGTCGATGTAACAGTCGGAGAAAAGCATCTTTTTCTTCCGTTCCGGAGTGGCGTTCAGGTTCGCAATGAGGAGGTCGATCTTGCCGGATTCGACCGCGGGAATCAGCGCGTCGAAGGTCATGGCGGTGACTTCCATGCGTGCGTTGAGAAAGGCTCCGAGACGGCGGATCAGTTCCATGTCGAACCCGGTCAGACGGCCGGTCTTGTCGTAGTAGTTCATCGGCTCGTTCAGCCCCTCGGTTCCGACCTTCAATGTCATGACCGGGTTTTTCGGTTCCGGGATGTCCGGCATCGGCGGCGGATGGAGGCTGAACCAGCGGTTCCGCATGTCCTGACAGGTTCCGTCGGAACGGTAGCGCCCGATGAAGCGGTTGATTTTTTCCATCAGTTCCGCATGGTGTTTCGGTGCGGCGATTACGATGGATTCCTCGGCGATGTCTTCCTTGAGAAGCGCCAGCGCCGGATTCATCTTCACCGCGTATTCCATGTTGTGACGGTCGAACAGCAGGGCGTCGATCTTTCCATACTGGACGGCGGCATAGGCGTCGGGCACCGTATTGCAATAGACGAGTTCCGCTTTGGGGTAGAGACGTTCTCCCGCGGACATCGCCGCGGTTCCCTGAAGGACTCCGATCCGGTATTGCTTCGCATTCAATTGAGCGGCGGACCGGACTTCATTTTTCGTTTTTTCCGGTTTCTTTCCGGAACATCCCGTTGCAATTCCAAGGGACAGAAACAAAAGCAGAACCGGTATATATCGAAAGAATTTCAAACTCATATCCCAACCCCGACATCGATGGCAAATCTATTTTCTTATCTTCTGGCAAATATATCGTCTTCATGCCGGAAAATCAATAGAACTTCCTGAAAACTTTCTGTTTATCGGAGAGAGGAAAGCGGCTGGACCACCCCTTTTTTTCAAATGAATGTCAGCTATCTAACATTTGGAAGTATTTTTCCGGGAGACGGCATTTTGTGCGAGGATCGATGATGCCGCCTGACACCTCCGGATTCTGATTATTGTTCAGAATGCACAAAAAAACGCTCTTTTTCTTCAATCCGGACTTGAAATAACCTGAAACGGGACCATCTTACCGCGTACAAGAGAGAACCTTTTTTTGCCCGCGGACAGTCTGTTTATTACAGAGTAAGGATTTCATCACCAATATGTCGGAATTCAAGATATCGAGTATTCTGAAGCAATACAGGAAAATGCTCATCCTTTCGGCGATCACCTCCATCATGTTCTCCAGTCTGGCGCTGACGATGCCGCTGATGCTGAAGATCGTGATCGACCGCGTGCTTCCTTCGCGCGACTGGGGACTCTTCTTCCTGCTGGTGGTCATCATGATCGCCATTTATACCCTCCGCTTCACCATCCGGATGATCACCGGCTATCTGGGAACCTATACGGTCACCCGGATTCTTCTGGACGTCCGCCAGCGGATCTTCAAACACCTCCAGAGCCTTTCCTTGCGGTTCTACGAGGAATACCGTACCGGCAA
>CAYWZD010000862.1:0-1534 GCA_964462755.1 uncultured Victivallales bacterium
GTTTGCCGGGGTGCAGGGAATTTTTTCCCTGCCGGGGAGTTTGAGGGCGAGGAGCCCTCATTCTCTTTGTCTTTGCGGCGGCGGTTCCACCACCCAAAGGACGAGCTACGAAGGAGCGAGAGCCGCCGCTCCCGTGAGGTTGGCATCCGGGACGCCCGGAGCTCTCGAACTTGATGAATCAAGTTCTCGTCCTTGAGCGGGTGGAACCGCTCCGGGCGAGTGATTTCGCGCTCCGCACGACCAGCCTTCGCGGCTGGACCGCGGCAATACTGAGAGTATTGCATGACACCCTGCCGGAAAACGGGTCACATCTTCCGGCTGTCATACGCCCACTGGAGGAGCGCCTGACGCTGTTTGGTGTGGCATGTTGCATCCCCGAAACGGCAATGGTAATGAATCTGGGCGATATGCCGGATCATGGCGCGGTGACGCTTGATCTGGCGCTCGTCGTCCGGACAACGCCGTCCGAGGTAATAGCGGCAGTACCACTGAAACCAGCCGCGGGGGTCCTCGGCATAAATCCAGCCTTTACGGATCCATTCCTGAAGGGGCTGCGACGCCAGAATCTTGAAGCAGTTCAACTCGGGATCGTGCCGTTCATGACACAATTTCGCATTCTCGAACCAGTCTTCGGGGAACTCCGCCCGGCAGTCGGTCATGTATTTTCCGCCAAACACGCCGAGCGAAAGCATCTGTTTCGGGGTCAGTTCCGGACAAAATCCCGCATGGAAATTCTTTCCCGGCTTTTCGGTCAGGAAATAATGATAGTCCTGCTGCATCAGGTCATTGACAACAACTTCACGGTGCATCTTTCCATCCCCTTTCCGTCGGGTTCGTCCTTACTGTAGCGCAAGGGATGGAAAAAATCAAATTCAAGACGAAAAATGCGTGGTTTTTCAACTCAGTTCGTCCATCGCCCAGAGAAGGCCGCGCACGGTGATTTCCAGAATCTCCGGCGTATTCTTGAAATCAGCCGCGACATGCCCGAGCGAGGAATAGAACACGCGTCCCGCCCCGTAAGAACGGGTCCACACGACCGGCATGACCGTTCCGCGGCCCCAGGGATCATGCGTTCCGTCAAAGGTAGTGGATGCAATTACATGATTGCCGGGATCGACGTGCATGTAATATTGTTCGCTGTGAACCGCAAAGTCCGAAATTCCCGCCGTAATCGGATTGTCCTTCTCCACGATGTCAACCTTGTAATCCACAATTCCGCCGGGATGGGCGACCCATTGTCCGCCGATCATATACTGGTATCCGGTATTCTGCCGGAAGGCGTCGCCCGCGCCGCCGTGCCAGCCGCCGACGGCAATCCCGCCCCGCACGGCATCCAGCAGAGCTTTGGTTTCCTCGCCTCCGAGTTCGCCCATGGTCCAGACGGGCACGATCAGCTGATATTTCTTTTTCAGTTCGAGGTCCAGCAGACACTTCTGCGAATCGAAGATATCCACCCCGACGCCGCGTTTGCGCAAGGCGTCCGCCACCAGTTCGGAAGTTTCAACGGGCTGATGGCCTTCCCATCCGCCCCGGA
>CAYWZD010000863.1:0-1531 GCA_964462755.1 uncultured Victivallales bacterium
GTCCGCGCAGCTGGCGGTCGATCCGGCGGGAATCGTGCCGGGAACTGCCGATGACATAGAGGCCGCCCAGGTCGGCGACGCCCTCCCCGAGCTTGATGTCGGTTCCGCGTCCGGCCATGTTGGTGGCAACGGTGACGGCGTATTTCTGTCCGGCGCGCGCCACGATGTCGGATTCCATGGCGTGGTTTTTCGCATTCAGGACATTGTGCGGGATTTTACGGAGTTTGAGCAGACGGCTGACCAATTCGGAGTCTTCCACGGAGATGGTGCCCAGAAGGACGGGCTGTCCGCGCTTGTAGGCTTCCTCGGTCTCATTGACGATCGCATTGAATTTCTCGCGCTTGGTCTTGTAGACACAGTCGTTGTGGTCGAACCGCTTACAGGGCTTGTTGGTGGGGATTACCACCACGTCCAGCTTATAAATCTGATGGAACTCGTTCGCCTCGGTTTCGGCGGTGCCGGTCATGCCGGCGAGCTTCTCATACATACGGAAATAGTTCTGGATCGTGATCGTGGCGAGGGTCTGGGTCTCTTTTTCGATCTCGACGTTTTCCTTGGCTTCAAGAGCCTGATGGAGACCGTCGCTGAAGCGGCGGCCGGGAAGGATTCGTCCGGTATGCTCGTCGACGATCAGAACCTTGTTTTCAGCCACGACGTAATGAACATCCTTTTCGAAGAGACAGTAGGCGCGGAGGAGCTGGGAAAGGTTCTGGAGACGCTCGCTCTTTTCGGCGAAATCCTGCTGGAACGCCTGCTTCTTCTCCGCTTTTTCACGTGCGGAGAGATCGGCGTCCGTGTCGATCGCGTGAATGGACTCGAGAAGGTCCGGAAGCACGAAGGCTTGCGGATCGTCCGGGGAAACCGCGAGACGCCCTTTTTCGGTAAGATCGGCTTCGTGGTGCTTTTCGTCCATGGCGAAGAAAAGATCCGCCTGAACCTCCTGAAGAAGGCCGCGGTTCTGGTCGCTCTTGACGAAGAGCTCCATTTTTTCGAGGCGTTTGAGAATCTCGGAGGATTCCAGAAGGTGCATCAGCTGTTTGTGCTGGGGCATCCCGAGCCTGACCTGAAGCAGTTTCCGGATGGCGTTTTCCATCTCATCCTCGGAGGCATTCTCCTTGGAAAGGACGGTGCGAGCTTCCTGAATGAGACGTCCGCAGAGCAGATTCTGACGGTTGAAAAGATCGGCGATGGCGGGCCGGAGTTTCTCGAACTGATTGGTGGAAACGGCGACCGGGCCGGAGATGATAAGCGGGGTTCTGGCTTCGTCGATGAGGATGGAGTCGACTTCGTCGATGATCGCGTAGAAGTGGTTGCGCTGGACGAGATGTTCGCGGCGCAGGGCCATGCCCATGTCGCGGAGGTAGTCGAAACCGAATTCGCTGTTGGTGCCGTAAGTGATGTCGAGGTTGTACTGTTCGCGGCGTTCGGCGGGTTCCATTTCGTTCTGGATGCACCCGACCGTCAATCCGAGATAACGGAAGATGGTGCCCATCCACTCGGAGTCGCGGCGGGCCAGATAATCGTTGACGGT
>CAYWZD010000864.1:0-1531 GCA_964462755.1 uncultured Victivallales bacterium
AGGATGAAAACCTGGTGTCCTAGGCCTCTAGACGATGGGAACGCGCAGAAACAGAGCGGATAATATAGCTGTTTTCCAAAGAAAGTCAAGCTGTTTTTCGCCGGGGGAGCCTTCAAAATTGAAATTATTTTGCGGACACCGGTTCCGACAATCCGCAAAAGGGGGCGGAGGTGTTTCCGCAACATGATTCTTCCCGGAAAGGAAGTCTCCCAGGAAGGGAGGTTCGGCCGTGTTATTTCTGCGGAATGGAGACTTCCGCCGTCTCAGCACCTTTTTTCTGGGGAACGGACAATTTGGACGCCAGTCCGGCAACTCGCGCACGCTGTTCCGGATCAAGATATTTCCAGTCTTCCAGAATCTCCATCAGGAAATGATCGACCGGTTTTTCCGCCGGACACTTTTCAAGATAACAGAACGGCACCACCGCTTTTTTGGTCAGAATCCGGATGGCGTCCCGTCCGCGCGGACTGATTGCCTTGCCGTTTTTCCAGTTGAAAAGCGTGCTCTTTTCAAAACCGATGATCTTCGCTGCTTTCTCGTAAGTCCATCCCTGGTCCTTGACATATTCTTCAAACTGCTGGAACAGCTCTTTGTCATTCATCGTTTTTGTCTTCCTTTCTGGAAAATATTATAGACTCATTCAATGGAAAATCAAGAAAAAATCAAAGTAAATTGAAATTTAGTTTAATTATAGCCTTGAAATAAACTTTAAATGGACTAATATTATACCATTTGTAATACATGGGGGTACATAAATGGCCAAAACAAAAACCAAAAAGGAAAAACTTTTCCAGCCGCAGGTCCTTGATGAAAATGGAGAACTCCGCTCCCGTATCGATCTCCTTTATCAGAAAACGAAAATCCAGAAAGATGCTCTGATCGGCAAGGCCCTGGATGTCGGACTGGTCTTTCTCGAACGCTCTTTGATCCAGCCGTCTTCTCAAATCCGGCCGACGGATACGGGAGGCGCCCGATGAACAGCCATTCCATTGCCGTGCTTGCCATCGTTTTTGTCAGTCTTGCCTTCGGACTCGGGATTGCTGTGGGGCGGAGCGTTGAAAGGCAGATCGGGAAAAAAGACGATTCATCGGAATAATACTGATTTGCAATCGTAAGGCCAGTAGCCTGTTGTATTGAGCTCAATGCATTTTTTGTATCGCGATGTCGCGGGTAGGTTCGGCAGAGAACTACCGAACCTACCTTGCTTTGCACCGGATCATTGGTATAAGAATGTCACTCCAAAAAGAATCGCTTTTACCCCGCTTTCGCCTCGGAAAGAATCATTTCACTTCGAAGGCGAAAATTCTGGTTCCGCTTCCGACGCGGACCTCGTCGACCACCAGCCGGAGGGTGGACGCCTTGCATGCAAGCGGAATCTTCACCAGCCGCTGATAGTTGTTTATTTCGCGGAAAATCTCGACGCCGTCGGCTTCCAGGTGGAACTCCTTGACCAGCGAGGCGGGCGTCTCGAACTTCGGCATCCACTCCGGCAGCATCTTCGGATAATAGGAGATCATGTTGTAATGGACGC
>CAYWZD010000865.1:0-1527 GCA_964462755.1 uncultured Victivallales bacterium
CCTCCGATCCGGATCGAATCCGGGAATTCCAGATGATATCCTTTAAGCGATTTACAGTTGATGCTGATCACACACAGGCCATTCGTGGAAAGACGAATCCGATCCGGATTCCATTCGACTTTAATTTGCGTCCATTCATCCTTTTTTCCGGTGAAGGGTGCCTGCACTCCAAAGACCGTTCCGTTTTCGCCCGGATTTCTGCCATACAGCCAGATGACGGGGAGGCCTGTTTTCGGGTTTACATTGATTCCTGAAAAGATTCCGCCTTTTTTCGTGAGGGCGGTGAAGAGATAGTATGTCTGCAAGCGATCCGGATATTTCTTTTCTAATCCGTAGACCGGTTTGAAATCAAACTCGATTTCACCGGCGGTTGAATCGAAATTCACCTTTTTTTCCATATAGGTGAATTCTTCGGAGGTTCCGTCGAGAACCCCGCCGGGAAAATCGATCGCTACTTCTCCCGCTGCCGCTCCAAAAAGCAGAACTTCAATGCCAATCAGAGACCAAAGCTTTCTTGCAATCATTGGATGTTTCTCTTTTTTAATCTGTTTTATGATGATAGACAGGGTTATTGCATGAGAGGTTGAATATATTCAATGATAGTTCCGCCATTCCACAAGTCGGCCATATTAGTCACCCCGCGCCCGGAGTCTCTCACGCGGAAAACTTTTTCCGTTGCGGCATGCCCGTCCGCAAAAGCCGACGTGCCGCCGCCCGGATGAGCCGCGTAAATTCCCACATTGGCCTGGGAGGCAAGTCCCAGCGAATACAAGCTGGTGCTGAATGTTCCAAGCGTGCTGATGCCTGTTTTCTGGAAATATTGCCATTTGTCGGCAAAGACGGGTGTTCGCCCCATATTGACCCGCATTCCGGAGCGTTTCATAAGAATCTGTGAACGGATGCCCACATAGTTGGCGACATAGCTGTCGCTGGCGTTTGGACAGAATGCGTTGTTATATCCGTAACTGAGCCACATGAGCCGCAGCAGGTTTACCCTTTTTGGCTCCTTGTCCGCCGGACAGCGCAACAGTTTCGGCGCGGACCCGTTGCTTACCACAACCGGCGCATGAAACTCCACAATGTCCAGAAATTCATGCCACCGATAGGTATTCACCGTGTTGTTCACCATCAGATCATTGTAGTAAAAGCCGAGAACATAATCGTTATAGGTGTCACTGTAACTGTTCCAGTGTATGAGAAGCTGTTTCATATTGTTTTGACAGGATGCCTGGTAGGCAACCTGTCTTGCCCTGTTCAGGGCAGGCAGCAATAAACCGGCAAGAATCGCGATGATCGCAATTACAACGAGCAGTTCTATCAATGTAAAAATCGCGGTGTTTCTTCTCATGCAATATTTTGGCCTGCCGGGGTGGTCAGAGGTTTTTACGGCTGTTTTCTGCATCGAAAAACGGCTGATGTGCATAAGCTCTCCTTTCCTTGAGATTATTTTTCCTTCTGTTTTTCAATATAACCCGGGGAATGTCCAATGCAAACGGTTTCGGATGTAGGGTTTCGCGATAAACATGT
>CAYWZD010000866.1:0-1521 GCA_964462755.1 uncultured Victivallales bacterium
GGTAATATTCCGGACACAGGAGCGTGTCGTCCGTCAAGGCTTTCCGGAATTTCTCCTGATGCTTGCCGCCGACTTCTCCGGAGAGAAGAGCAAACGCATGGGCCACCTGATTGGAGACGGTCGTCTGGACAATGACATTTTCCGCATCTGCCCATGAGGGGCCGTTGGGGCGGAATCGGACCGGATCAGCCAGATAACCGCTTCCCGGCGAAATGAATTCCGCTTCCAGTTTTCCGGCAAGCTCGGCAATTTTCTTTTCACGCCCGGCCCGGTCGCAGGGAATCCCGCAGAGATCGGCGAAATCCATGAAGATTTTCAAGGCGGTCAGATAGAGATAATTCAGCATGGATTCACGTTTTTCCCGGAAGTCGTAACCGCATTCTTCGAAACCCCAGTCGTAGAAATTCCAGGTGTCGCTTTGGGCGCCGAGGATTCCTTTTTCATCCGCAAGGGATTCCATCTTTTTCAGGATGCGCGAGAGATTCTCCATGTATCCGCGGACGGTATCGAGGTCGCCCGTCGCCATGTAATAGTCCCGGAGTGTGATGAAGACAAAAAAATGGGTCGGAAGAAGCACGCAGGGAAGTGCGGCGGGCGCGGGACAGACGCCCGGCAGATAGCCGTTTTCCAGCTGCTGCGAAAACAGGAGTTCGTATGCCCGGCGGTGAATCGACGACGCCCCGAATGCGGCCAGCGAGGTGCTGTTTTCCACCACCAGATCGTTTACCCAGAAGGCGCGTTCGCGCCAGGGGCAGTCCATGAAGGTATCCGTGGAACAGACCTGGAGCGTATGCACGCAAACCTCCCAGATGCGATTAAGGAGCGGATCGCCGGAATTGAAGTCGGCCAGATACTGATACGGATACTCATGGGCGACCGTTTTGCATTCGAGAATCCGAATCGGTTCGGAGAAGTTGCGGAAGGTCAGCTGGACCATCCGGAATCCCCGTTCCGTTATAGAGGAGCCGACTTCATTGAGCCCCTCTTTCAGGAGATAACGGTCGGAAAAATTATAATCCGAGTTGGTGGAGAAGGACGCCCGGAGCCGGTCCTTTTTCTCCTGCCAGATTTCTTCCCCGTAAGTAATATCGAGAATAGTGTCTGCGGGAGCGTCGATTTCCGCCAGAAGACGCCCCAGCAGTTCATCTCCGAAGTCGAGAATGAAGCTGAGTCCGCTGCCGTCGGACGCCGGTTTGATCACGGCGCGGGTCCCGTCGGGAGACAGCAGGGAATCAAGGTTGCGGAGGCGTTCTTTTCTTGGAATTTCCAGAATGTCGTTGTTCAGCTGAAGGGAGATTTTTTCCTGTTTTTCCGGGGAAGGTATCACTTCCCGGATTTGTTCCACACTGACCGGACGGCGTTCGAATTCCCGGAGCGCGGGCACGTTCCGCGGCTTGAGACGCCGCTTGAGCAGAGGACTTTCCGGCGGGACCTCCCGGGCGTCATCCCAGTTTTCGACAGACTGGCCGTCCAGCCACCCGGCGGGTTCGAGAGCAAGGTCGCGATGTTCCATGTAGTCGG
>CAYWZD010000867.1:0-1518 GCA_964462755.1 uncultured Victivallales bacterium
CCCGCAAGGTCCCCTTCTCCAAAGTCCTTTATATTGAAAAGGACGACTTCCGCGAGGAAGCCCCGAAGAAGTTCTTCCGTCTGACGCCCGGTTCGGAAGTGCGTCTGCGCTATGCCTATTTCGTCAAATGCGTCTCGGTCGAGAAAGATGCGCAGGGGAACGTCTCCGTGATCCATTGCACCTACGATCCCGCCACGAAAGGCGGCAACTCGCCCGACGGGCGCAAGGTCAAGGGAACGATCCACTGGGTCTCCGCGGAACACGCCTTCGAGGCGGAAGTCCGCCTTTACGACCGTCTGTTCTCCATCGAGGACCTCGGCGATATTCCCGAGGGCGAGGACTACAAAAAATACCTGAATCCGGACTCCCTCAAGCTCGTCTCCGGATGCAAACTGGAGCCTTCCCTCAAGCACGCGAAGCCCGGCGAACGTTTCCAGTTCGAACGCGTCGGCTACTTCTGCGCGGACGCCAAGGACACGGTCGACGGCAAACCTGCCTTCAACCGGACGGTCCAGCTCAAGGATTCCTGGGCAAAGATCGAAAACAAGGACGCGCAGAAGCAGTAAAAGTTTCACCGTGCAGCGGCAGGAATAAGGAGAGCATCATGCGGGCAGCCATTTTACAGCCTCCCTACCCGAAAGAGGGCGAGGCCCTTCAGGTTCTTGAATGGCAGACGGAAGCTCTCCGGTCCATTCCGGAAGGAGGGGCCGACCTGGTCCTTCTTCCGGAAAACTCGAATTGCACGGGAAACCGGAGCCGTGACGACATGGTCCGCATGATCGGAGAGGAAGGCGCCCGGTTTGTGGATGAAATGCGTGCAAACGCGAAACGGATCGGAGCCGTCATCATGGCGGGAGTCATGACGATCGATCCGAAGGGCCTTCTCAGGAACCAGCTGACCGTGATCCCGCCCGACGGACAGCAATCCTTTCCCTACACAAAAATTCATCTTGTCCAGCCGGAGAAGGACCGCGGCATCCTCCCCGGAGAAAGCACAAATGTTTTTGAATACAAAGGGGTCCGGTTTGCGGCGGCAATCTGTTTCGACTTCTATTTTCCGGAGCTGTTTGCCGTCTATGCGGAACAGCGCCCGGACGTTCTGCTGATTGCGAGCCACCAGAGACAGGAACGCACCGGAATTCTGGAGTTTATGACGCGTGCGCGCGCGTTCGATACAGGATGCGTGGTCTTACGGTCTGCGCCGGCAATGCATGATCCCGCGATCGGCGGCAGAAGCATGGCCGTCGCTCCGGACGGAACGATCCTTGCCGATGCGGGCGGACATCCCGGCGTCATCTTCTGCGAGTTCGACCCGAAAGCCCGTTTCATGCGGGCGGCCTCCTATGGACAGCCGGACAAAATCGGCGATTACCGCGAAGTCATCCAGTCCTTCCGCCGCCCGGAAATCTACCGGGGAAAAAATCGGTAGATTTAAATTCAAAAATTTCGGAACGCAGGGAAAGGGAAACCCTTTCAAGAAAGGCTTTCCCTTTCCCCGCACCCCAATCTCTTCCAAAG
>CAYWZD010000868.1:0-1518 GCA_964462755.1 uncultured Victivallales bacterium
CCCGCAGGATGCGTGGTTTCAAGAAACGGTGCGCGAGGAAGGCCGGAAGGTGATTCTCCGTCTTCGGAATCATCCGTCGCTGGCCTTGTGGTGCGGCGACAACGAAGGGGACGATCTCTTCACAGGAGATCACTCCATCTATAAGAAACTGCCCCCTTCCGCCAATGCCCTGACCCGGAAATTGCTCCCGGAGCTGGTTGCCGCGTTCGATCCCCTGCGGGACTATCTGCCCAGTTCCCCGTTCCTGTCCGACGAGCTCTGGCGGACCGGGGAGCGGGACCGTGCGCCGGAACAGCATCTCTGGGGACCGCGCGACTACTGGAAAAGTGATTTTTACAGAAACAACACCGCGATTTTTGCCAGCGAGATCGGCTACCACGGGTTGCCGCACCTTTCCAGCATCCGGCGTTTCGTGCCGGAAGAATCTCTGAACGGACGGGTCGGCGATCCTGTCTGGAACACGCATGCCGCCCAGCCATTCGGCGATGCCAACGGCTCTTATTCCTGCCGGATCAGCCTGATGGAAAAGCAGGTTTTCAATGTGTTCGGCAGCGTTCCCGCCGATCTTGAAACCTACGTGCGCGCCTCCCAGTTTGTCCAGGCGGAGGCATTCAAGTATTTCATCGAAAATTTCCGGTGCCGGAAATGGAAGAAAACCGGAATTCTGTGGTGGAACGTGGCCGACTCCTGGCCGCAGTTCTCCGACGCGGTGGTCGATTACTACTATGAAAAAAAACTGGCATATCACTACATCCGCAATTCCCAGCTTCCGATCCAGCTGATTCTGGATGAATCGGAGGAAGGTCGCCTGAAACTCTATGCGGTCAATGATACGCGGAATGAGGTTTTCGGCACGTTCCGGGTCACGGATGTTCTGACGGACGCAATGCTTCTTTCCGGGACGTTTCATGCGGGGGCCGACCTCTCGGTGGAAATCGCGGAGAAAACCGTCGATCCGCAAAAACGGGCAATGTTTCTGATCGAATGGAACGTCGGTGCGGAAACGCACTTCAACCACTATTTGCACGGTCCGATCCCGTTCGAACTCGGAATATACGAAAAAGCATTCGCGCTCCTTGCTCCGAAACTCTATCCAGAATTCAAATGGCGTATGTGAGCCTTACGGAAAGTGTGTTGAAATGATTTCGTCATGGGAAGAAAAAATACTCCTTTCCCGTTTGATTCCGCGTCCGGAAAAAATAATTTTTTCAGACGGTTTTTTCCGGCTGAAGAACGGGTGTCATGTTGTTCTGGCGGCTCCTGGGGAACTTGTCCCCTTGCTTCAGAAACGCTTTGCCGCTTATTGGAATGTGGCTCCGGAAATTGTTCGCGAGGAAGGGGGCGCGGCGGATGAGGAAGCCTATCGGCTCGATATTTCACAGGGATGTCTGTGGATCGAGTGTGCCTCCTCCCTGACATTGAACCATGCGCTCCATACACTCCGGCAGTGGGCGGAGCCGATTCCCGGAACCGCACGGCTGACCGGGTATCAGCTGCCCTGCGGCCGGATCGAGGACG
>CAYWZD010000869.1:0-1516 GCA_964462755.1 uncultured Victivallales bacterium
ATAAAAACATCCGGACGACCATGCTTCTGAGCATGGCGCGCGGGGTCGCGGTGAATTCGGCCACCCTGAACGGGATCGCCGTTTTCGAGTATTCCCCAAAAACGGCGAAACGGGCCGCGGTCGGCAGCGGAAACGCGGCAAAAGACCAGGTGGCGTCAGTGCTGGCGGCGATCTGTTCGCTGGACGTCTCCCGGATTCCCGACGACGCCACGGATGCGCTGGCGCTGGCGGTCTGTCATGCGAACATCGCCTCCAGACCGGAACTGGCGGCGCTTTCCGGACAGGCCATCTGAATTAACTGACAAGGATTGTAAAATGACTCTTACCAAATATGGAAAACCTGAATGGATGAGGGCTACGGTCGCGGCGGTCCTGCTTTTGATCCTCTGTCTGCTTGCCGCCCTCTTCATCAATCCCATGGCCGGGATCGGATTCGCCGGTCTCGTGATTCTCCTCTGGGCGGCCTTTGTCGCCTTCTTCCGCGACCCGGTCCGGAAAATCCCTTCGGATGAACTCGTCCTGACCGCTCCCGCCGACGGCGTGGTCCGCGACTGCGAACTGATCCCGAACGGCAACTGCGGCAACGAGGAACTCTCCAAGCTTTTCGAAGGACAGGACATGCTGAGGATCGGCATTTTCCTCTCGGTCTTCGACGTCCATATCAACCGGGCGCCCTGCGCCTTGAAAGTGCTGTTCACCGCCCACAAGGAAGGCGAATTCCACGACGCGCGGGACGTGAAGGCCATCCGGGAAAACGAATCGCTGATCCTCGGAGGCAAAGGGCATATCGGGAACGCGGAATTCCCGGTGGCCGTCAAGCAGATTTCCGGAGCCATCGCGCGCCGGATCGTCTGTGAGATATTCCCCGGCTCCGAACTGGAAAAGGGCAAACGCTACGGCATGATCAAATTCGGTTCCAGAACGGAACTTTATCTTCCCGCCGGAAGCAATTTCGAACCGGCGGTCAGCGTCGGAGACAGGGTCTTCGGGGGGACCACCGTCATCGCCCGTTTTCGAGAAAAACAATGACCGCCCGCTGGGCGGCAAGAGGATGATATGAAACAACATTTTCGTGATCTTCTGGCCCGGAACCGCTGGCTGAAATGGGTACCCAACGCCCTGACCCTCGGCAACTCCCTCTGCGGGTTCGCCGCTATTCTCTACACGCTTCAGGTCTATGAGAAAATGATGTACCGGGACGGCTCGGCGGGAATCGAGAAGATCTTCGCCATCAGCGCCGTAATGATCCTCTGCGCCATGGTCTTCGACGCTTTCGACGGCTATGCCGCGCGTCTGCTCAACGCCGCCAGCATTCACGGAATTCAGATGGACTCCCTCGCGGACATGGTCACGTTCGGCGTCGCTCCGGCCACCGTGGTCGCGGTCATGGCGCACGCGCTCAACTCCCTCCGCCCTTCGCAATTCATCGTGGTCTGGTGTCTCTGTGCGGTCTACCTCGGTTGCGCCGCGCTCCGGCTCGCCAAATACAATGTCCATGCAATGCTCGAAAAAAAGA
>CAYWZD010000870.1:0-1515 GCA_964462755.1 uncultured Victivallales bacterium
GGAATACGCCCCCAAATACAACATCCTCCTCCGCGACGACAAGCGGATGCCCCTGATCCGCATCGACCGCAGTGAAAACTTTCCGCGTCCGCGCCTTGCCCGTATCCGCAAGGATGACTCCTGTCTCTACTTCGGTCCGTTTCCGAACGGAAGCGCCCTGCGTCAGACACTCGATTTCCTCCTGCGCTATTATTCCCTCCGGACCTGCCGGCACCCGAATCCGGGACAGGAGGAATACGCCCACTGCCTCTCCGGAACCGTCCGGGACTGCTGCCGTCCGTGCATCGGGAAAGTTTCTCCGGAGGAGTATCTGGCCCGCGTGGATTCCCTTATCTCCCTGCTGAACGGAAACACGGACGAAATGACTGCCCTCCTTCGGGGGAAAATGCACGAGGAAGCGCAGAAACGCAACTTCGAGAAGGCGGCTCTCTACAGGGACATTTCAAAGAATATCGAGTCGCTTTACGGGACTCGGAACCGGACGTTTCCCAATGTGTTTCTTCCGCAGGTGGTGAACGGGGAAAGCGCGGTGGCCGACCTTCAGGACGCGCTTCAGCTTCCGGCTCCTCCGCGGTCCATGATCTGTTTCGACAACTCGAACATTTCCGGGACTCTTTCCGTAGCTTCCATGGTGGTTTTTCAGAACGGAAAGCCGCAGAAAAACGCCTACAAGCGATTCCGTATCCGCACCGTGGAAGGGGCCAACGATTTCGCCATGATGAAGGAAATCGTGACGAGGCATTTTTCAAGGCTTCTGGAGGAAAAGGAACCCCTCCCTGACCTCATGATCGTCGATGGCGGCAAGGGACAGCTTTCTTCCGCGATCGATGCGCTCGTGGCGCTGCGGTGTCCTCCGTTTCCCGTCATCGGACTTGCCAAGCGGAACGAGGAAATATTCATCCCCGGCAGCAGCGATCCCGTGGTTCTCGACCGGAACCGGAGCGCCCTCAAACTGCTTCAGGCCATCCGGGACGAGTCGCACCGGTTCGCCGTGACTTATCACCGTGCGCTCCGCCTCCGCACCATCCGGGACTCCATTCTCGACGAGATCCCCTGCATTGGAGACGTCCGCAAGCAAGCTCTCCTGAAGGAGTTCGGATCTGTGACAAGACTTCGCCGCGTTTCGCCCGAAGAAATCGCGCGCCGGGTGGAGGGGATCGGTCTGGAGACCTCCCGGGCGATTGCCGATTATCTGGAAAAACATCCTTCCACCGGCGACATGGACGTTCAGTGATTCGATTTGTTATCCGTTGCGGGTCCGGGTGTCGAGCGCCTTGCGGAGACCCTCGCCCGCGAAGTTGAAGGCGCAGACCGCAAGGAAAATCGCAAGTCCCGGCCAGAGCATCAGATGCCAGTAGGTCAGGGGGTCCGGGAACGCCTGCCGGAGCAGTTCTCCCCAGCTCGAGGTCGGGTCCTGCACGCCGAATCCCAGGAAGCTCAGGGAGCTTTCCGCAAGGATCGCTCCCGCCACCTCGAAGGTGAACGAGACGAAAATCGGCGCCGAAACGTTCGGAA
>CAYWZD010000871.1:0-1510 GCA_964462755.1 uncultured Victivallales bacterium
TCTGTGCCGGGTCCGGATCGTAGACGGACGCGATTTCCACGTTGCGGTTCGAATCCTTCAGCAGATTTCTGACGACCGCGCAGCTGCGGTTTCCGGCCGCAATGACCGCGACCCTGATTTTCTTTTCCATGAATCGTATTACTCCATTTCTTGATTGGTTGCGTTTCTGATTTGCACCTTTGTTCCTACTCTTTCAGAAAACTTCCGGACTGCATCATGATTTCCGGTCTGATCATTATCTGAACGGGCTCCGGTGTAAATAAATGGTCAAGCATCAGCGATGCCGTTTTCTGCATGTCAAACTTTGAGGTGATGATCGGGAGCGGGGAGAAACGGGCCGCAACGGTGTCGAACATGCCGCATATCAGGACATCGTCTCCGACCTTGCGCCCGATGTCATGGAAAAAACGCGCCGCCCCAAGCGCATGGAAGTCGGTGATGCAGATCACTCCGCGGATGTCCGGATCATTCCGGTATTCCTGCCGCATCGCGGAATAAGCGTTTTCATAACGGATGTCGAAGCCGTCCGAACTGGTGAATTCGCAGGAGGGCGTATCGACAAATTTTTTACGGAACGGCATCCGTTCGGAATTCTTTATAGAACATTCGACATTGTGCTCGAAATATCTTTTCGGCATCAGCAATCGGAAGTTTTCTATTTTCTTCTTCCGAAATATTTTCAGATATTCCTGAATGGCATTGGCCTGGTCCAGATTGATGCTCTTGGCAATTTCTTTCAGGCGGGGCTTCTGTTTGATGTTATAGGAAAAATTCATGCCGATATAGTTATAGGAGTTCTTCAGGATATATTCCAGCATTTCCACTTTGCCGACCGTATTCCCGATAAAAATATAGCTCCGGCATCCTTTGCGGTCCAGTTCGAGGAACTTTTCATAATTCAGTTTTCCATCCTCGGTCATGACCGTGGAATAGACCGCATATCCTTTCCCTTCAAGGCCTTTGATCAATTCGACCAGGAGGCGCAAATTGGATTCGGAATAAGTCACCCGTTCCTGCGAAAAGATGATTGCGGTGATATTGGTGGACATGCCGGTCATGATCCGGTAACCGATGTTCGATTTGTAGTTCCATTTTTCGGCGAGAGCAAGGACTTCCTGCCGCTTTTGAGGCGAGCAATAGGTTTCCTTGCCATTCAGGATGCGGGAAATGGCGGAAATTGAAATCCCCGTCTCGGAAGCAAAATCCTTTAGCGTGATTTGCTTTTGTTTTTTCATGCTTTCCTTCATCGGAATTCTATACGTTAACTAGTTTACGTGTATTATAACCACAAATCTCTGCTTTGTCAAGCGACGGTGCAAAAAAATATTGTTTTTGCGGCCGTCCGATCATGCGTCAGCAGGGGATCGTCTCTCTCTCTGCTTCCGCGATTCCGGCGTTACCGGACGCAATGGGGATGAAAGACGGTTTCCGCGCGTTTCCCGGGTTGAATTCGGGGGTTCCGGGACTACATTACCGGATACATATGAAATCATTAACGGAACAGGACCGC
>CAYWZD010000872.1:0-1506 GCA_964462755.1 uncultured Victivallales bacterium
CTCCGGTCGCCTATACGGACCAGCCTCATTTCATGAACCGTTCGGAGGAATTCATCCTCTGGAGCATGATGGACAATAAAAAACCTGAATGGGAAAAACTTCTCGGAACTGTCAGAAACCTTCCTGAATTCATTGAGTCCTGGCGTCTGGCCCGCACTACTCCGTTCTGGGCCGGGCACAATCCGCGTCCGGAAAAAATGCTGGCCTCCTATCCCGACAAAAAAGATACTCTCTTCTACCGGGCGCCCAACGGAAACCTCTACTACAACCCGAACCAGCATATCGGAAACTACTTCGATGTGACCAACCTTGCCTTTGCCGACCTTCTCGTGGAGTCCCTGAAAAAATATTACGACTCCAACGGAAAAATCAACGACGGATGGGTCATGCTCAGCAACAGCTATATCCCATTCGGTCAGTGCGACAGTGAAGTGCCCCTGCCCGACATGATCCACAATCCGACCGTGGTCAAGGAAAAACTCATCTCGGAAAAAAACATCGAACGGGGCTATTCCTACAGCGACATCTACGCCCGGTTCTATCAGTATTTCGGAAATCGAATCAAGAAGGAACTTCCCGGAAAAAAACTCGTACTGCTGCCTTATTCCAACTATACCCGCGCCCCGCTGAATCCGAAATGGAGTTTTCCGGACAACATCGAGCTGCGTGTCTGCGTCTTTGACTTCCCCGCCTGGACACGGAACAGGGACGTCGTCGCCAAATGGCAGGAAAACATGAACGAATGGTCCGAAGCGCTCGGCGGACGTCCGGTCGTTTCCCTCTGGCTCTACAATGTGCCGAACAACGAATTCGCCCGCGCCGTCGCTCCGCAGTTCATCGGGGAGATTCCGAAAATCTTCGGAAAAAAGCTCGGCAACATGGACATGTTCTTTGATCAGTATGGCGGCTTCGAATACTATTACTACTACGCCCAGTACGCGGGCGCAAGAGGCATGTGGAACTCGGACTTCGACGTGGCCGCCGCCATTGACGAACACTGGGAACCTTTTTATGGAAAAGAAGCCGGGCAATACCTCCGGCAGTTCCACAAACTGCTTGTGGACAGCTACCTGAAGTATTTCGTCCCGCAGAAGGAACGGAATCCACTCTACCCCCTCCCCGTCATCAACGAGATGGATTCCCTGCTGCAGAAAGCCGGGAAGGCGGTGAAGCCCGGATCGATCGAGGAAAAACGCTGTCAGGTCTTCGCCAAACCGTGGAAAAATGCGCTTGAATCCCAGCGCAACCGCCACGCCTACAACCGTCCGGTCGCAGGTGCCTGCCAGCTGCTCTACGGAGAAAAAATCACGGTCGACGGCAAGGGCGACGAACCTCTCTGGGAAAGGGCCAAACCGGTGAACACGGTGGACCCCCTCGGCAGCAACGCCCCGAGAAAATATCCCTCCGACATCCGGCTCGCATGGGATAAGAACGGCCTTTACGGGCGCATTGTCTCCCCATACCCGCCGCTGGCGGAACCCGGAAATTCCGTCTGGAAAAACTCCA
>CAYWZD010000873.1:0-1503 GCA_964462755.1 uncultured Victivallales bacterium
CGTTCCCGTGGCGTCATGCCATTCCTTCATGAGCCGGACATGAAAATCCCGCCACTCGCCGGAAAGCAGATCTCCATAATACAGACGCCCTTTCCGAAAGCCTTCGAAGACCTTGAAATTCATCATGTTGTCTTTTTCTTCCCGGGAAAGGCTATTATCCATATAATTGCAGATGGAGGCCCGCTGCGGCAGAAAAAACTTGCCAAGATGATGCTTCTCCCAAGCGGGAGATTGATAGTTTGCACAGCAGATATTGACATATGCCATCGTCTTGTATCCCTGTTTGTGCGCCAATTCAACGCCTTTCACATAACCTTCGCCCGGGGTCCAGTCAGGAAGCTCCTGATCCCATCCCGGTTTCCGGGCGTTCCAAGTCATGAACATCAGACTTCCTTCCGGGAAATAATGCTTCAGTTTGGAAAAATCCTTCTCCGTATACGACTTCAGGTCGTCGCTGAGGATGGTGCCGACTTGTTTCGTCCAATTCACCCCGTCGCGGACCGCCAGTTCCTTCTGATACGATTTGCGGAACCATTCCCGGAAAGGGGCGGCCGCGTTTTTCCAGTCGCCGCGGAACACGTTGATGCAGACGTCCGGTGAGGAGGCACTCTTTTTATCCTGAAAGTACATGAGATTCAGATGTTCGTAAATCAGCGAATAACTTTTGTCCGTCCGGTTGAAATACGTCTGATAGTTGCGGATCTCGGGGTCCTCGATCCAGAAACCAAGGGCATGTTTCTGGTGATCGGTCAGGATCATCAACGGAGCTTCCATGTCCTCGTTTTTATTGATCAAGCTCATCATTCCCGCTCTGCCGTCCCGGATGATCCTGCCGCCGTAGAGCGGCAGATACGGCGCCGAAGAACGGTCCAGATTGGCGATCGGGGTCAGGATGCCGAACACATTGCCGCCGGGCCAGAAGCCTTGGGACCGAAGCCGCAATTCGCCGTTTTCCCCTTCTGAAAGAGTCATAGTCAAAATAGCGTCCGGAAGAAATTTTTTCCCGTTGGAAAGCCCCTTCCAGCACAAGACCGCCGATTTCGCCTCTTTGCGAAAAGAAAAAAGGGACTGTCCACACGGACGGTAATAATTGGAGAGAGGGAAGACGGGCTTCAGCTCCCGCCCGTTGGAAAACCAGCCGTTGCGGACATGGAACAGCTGAAACTCCGACAGTTCGGAGAGAATTCCCAGACCGGCAGGAATCTGCAGATCGGCCATTCGAATATCCGCCCAGACTTTCGGAATGCCGCATCCACGCAAATCGACGATAATCCCGTTTCTGATACTTGCGGTCAGGGTCGAGGTCTTGATGTCGGCGCCGCTGTCCGTCCGGATGGCCTCGAAGCCGCAGAGAGCAAGAGCCAGCAGGAAACAGCCTCCGGTAATGATTTTCTTCATTTTTTCCCTTTCACGCAAGTCAGTATTCGGCATTGACATAGTCGGGGCAGTAGAAGGCTCCTGAACTTTTCCAGCGCCGGGAATCCATGAAGGCCACGTGCATAT
>CAYWZD010000874.1:0-1503 GCA_964462755.1 uncultured Victivallales bacterium
ACATCGGAGAAATTCTTCCCGTTGCGGGAATAACGGTTATTGCTATTTTCACAGACAGCACCTTTCTATATCTAAAAATATATTTAGCAATAAGCGTGCCAACAATACATAAACAACACAAGTAATTGAATATCAACAAGAAATTATTATCGGCAGAAACCTATGGATTGTCGCGGTAACGCAACAGTATTCCATCAACAATCGCTGCAATGCGACTGTACTACTGTTTTTTACGTCCGTCGGGAGTAATCAACTCAACTTTAAGGCTTTTGAGCTTACGATAGAAGGTGGAGGGGTGGATGCCCAGAAGCGCGGCGGCTTTGCGCCGGTTGCCGCCGCTTCTCATCAATGCGGCATGAATCGCCTGTATCTCAGAGGTTTTGACCGTTTCTTCCATGGAGGATGCATTCACATTGGGCCGGGAGGAAAAGTCATTTTGCGTCAGTTCGTCCGGCAAATTCTCCAATTCAATGATATTTCCCTTGCAGAAAACCATGGAACGTTCAATCACATTTTCCAGTTCACGAATGTTTCCCGGCCAATCAAAGCGGCACAAGGCCTTCAACGCGGAACTGCTGACCCCCGATATTTTGCGTTTCATCAAAAGATTGAATCGGGCGATGAAAGTTTCGATCAGGAATGGGATATCCTCTCGGCGTTTCCGCAGCGGAGGCAGTTCCAAAAGAATCACGTTGATTCGGTAAAACAAATCCTGCCGGAAGGTTCCTTGTTTCACCAGCACGGCCAAGTCCCGATGCGTGGCGCAAATAATCCGGGTATTCGTTTTGACCGTATTGACCGCGCCCAGAGGTTCGTAGGTGCGTTCCTGCAGGACCCGCAGGAGCCGCACTTGCATTGCCGGAGAAATTTCTCCGATCTCATCCAGAAACAATGTGCCGCCTTCCGCCAGCGCAAAACGTCCGGGTTTGTCACGGTCGGCTCCGGTGAATGCGCCTTTTTTGTAGCCGAACAGTTCGGATTCCAGCAGGGATTCAGGAAACGCTCCGCAATTGATGGCGATGAATGGTTTGTCCTTGCGGGCGCTGCTGGAATGAAGCGTTCTGGCCAGAAGCTCCTTGCCGCTGCCGGTTTCCCCGGTAATCAGCACAGTCGAACCGGTTTGGGCGACTGCTTCGAGCTGAGAAAATATCTTCTGCATGGAAACGCTGTGACTGACGAAATCCCCCATGCGGCTGGACTGAGCGATTTGCTGCTTCAGAGTTTCAATATCGCTCAAATTCCGGAAGGTTTCCGCACCGCCGATGACCTCCCCTTTCCGGTTGCGAAGAACCGCCGTTGAAATGCTGACCGGGATTCTCTGCCCTTTATTGTTGATGATAAAGCAACTCAGGTCAATGATCGGTTTTCCCTGCTCCATGGTTTTCCGCAACGCGCAGGCCCCTTCGCAGAGACTGGAGCGGAACACGTCGCAGCAAAGGCGTCCGAGAGCTTCTTCGCGCTTGATTTGAATCATTTCTTCGGCGGAACGGTTCAAATACGTGA